>JAHJWA010000323.1 GCA_018828205.1 Alphaproteobacteria bacterium | reverse complement strand
CGAGCTCTCGGAGGCGATCCGGCAGCGGTTGGGGAACTGAGTTCGGGTTCCGAAGGCTGGGAGGATGGTGCCGGCTAGAGGATTCGAACCCCTGGCCCCCTGATTACAAATCAGGTGCTCTACCAACTGAGCTAAGCCGGCGTCGTCGCCCCCGTGCAGCGAAGCGGCAGGGCGAACTCACCCCGCGCCTTTCGATCAGATCGCGCCGAAAGTCCAGCCTTCGGTGCGCGCGATCTCGGGGGTCAGCCCGGGGGGATTCCAGCGGCCTGGATCACCGGCGAAGCGGCGCAGCCAGGCAGCGGCGAGCAGCGCATCGGTGGCGTGATCGTCGATCGGCCCGTGGCCCTCGACCTGCGGCGAGCCCAGCACCGCCAGCGCCTCGTTGAGCGCCTCGTAACTGCGCATCTTGGCGCGCCCCGCGCTGCGCCCCGCCTCGCGCGCGGCGAGCGAGGTGTAGATCTCGACGATCACCGAGCCGGTATCGCCAAACGAGTCGACGGGCCAGACCGGCAGATGGCCGCGCAGCCGATGCAGCATCCGCATCCCGGTGAGCGAGGATTTGCCCACCTGCGCCGCGCCGACCAAGTTGAAATTGGAATAGGGCTTGCAGCCCATCGCGGCCTGCGCGTGCTCGGTGACGCGGAAGCGCCCGCGGCCATGCGCCGCGTCGTCGCAGCCGAAGCGCGCGCCGGTCTCGCTGCCGTCGCGGAAATAGGGGCGGATCGCGGGATGCTCGACGACGCTGTTGGCCGCGAGATGCGGTTCATCGGCGGCGATCGAGTCGACCAGCGCCCACAGTGCTGGCGCATCGGGGGGCGAGTTCGACCATTCGGGGAAATAGCCGCCGCAGTCGGCGCTGGGCAGCGCGATGCCCAGATCGAGCCCCACCAGCGTATCTTGCGGCAGGTCGTCGCGCAGGAGCGCGAGCACCTCCATGCGGCTCCAGCCGCGCCTGGCCTCGACCAGCACCGGCGGGCCGCCGCGCGCATCGGCCAGCGCCAGCGCGATGCCCTTGTGGCGCTCGCCCTTGGCCCCCGACCAGTCGATGGCGAGATAATGCGAGAAGCGGCTCACCCGCGCTCGCGCCGCAGCTTGTCCCAATAGTCCATCCGCTTGGCGATCTCGCGCTCGAAGCCGCGCTCGACCGGCGCGTAATAGCTCTGCGGCTCCATCTCCCCGGGCCAGTAGTCGTCGCCCGAAAAGCCTTCCTCGGTGTTGTGATCATAGGCGTAGCCCGCGCCGTAGCCGATGTCCTTCATCAGTCTGGTGGGGGCGTTGAGGATGTTCGCTGGCGGCATCAGGCTGCCGGTTTCCTTCGCGCTCTTCCACGCGGCTTTCTGCGCCTTGTAGACCGCGTTGGATTTGGGCGCGGTGGCGAGATAGAGGCAGGCCTGCGCCAGCGCCAGCTCGCCCTCGGGGCTGCCGAGGAACTCGTAGGCATCGCGCGCGGCCATGCACTGGGTGAGCGCCTGCGGGTCGGCAAGGCCGATGTCCTCGACCGCCATCCGCACCAGTCGCCGCGCGAGAAAGCGCGGTTCCTCGCCCGCGGTCAGCATCCGCGCGAGGTAATAGAGCGCCGCCTGCGGATCGGAGCCGCGCACCGCCTTGTGGAGCGCGGAGATGAGATTGTAATGCCCGTCGCGGTCCTTGTCGTAGACCGCCACCCGGCGCTGGAGGAACTGGCCGAGCTCGGCGGGGCCGAGCGGCTGCTCGAGCGCGGCGTGGTAAAGCGTTTCGGCCTGGTTGAGCAGGAAGCGGCCATCGCCATCGGCGCTGGCGACCAGCGCGTCGCGCGCCGGATCGGTCAGCGGCAGCGGCCCCTCGAGTTCGACCGCGCGGTCGAGCAACTGGCCCAGCGCGTCGGCGCCGAGGCGGTGAAGGATCAGCACCTGCGCGCGGCTGAGCAGCGCGGCGTTGAGCGCGAAGCTGGGGTTCTCGGTGGTGGCGCCCACCAGCGTCACCGTGCCGCGCTCGACGAAGGGCAGGAAGCCGTCCTGCTGCGCGCGGTTGAAGCGGTGGATCTCGTCCACGAACAGCAGCGTGCGCTGGCCGGCCTCGGCGGCGCGGTCGGCGGCGGCGAAGGCCTTCTTGAGATCGGCAACGCCCGAGAAGACCGCGCTGACGCTCTCGAAGCGCATCCCGACGCTGTCGGCGAGCAGCCGGGCGATGGTGGTCTTGCCGGTCCCCGGCGGACCCCAGAGGATCATCGAGGACAGGCGACCCGCGGCGACCATCCGGCCGATGGGGCCCTCGGGACCCGTCAGATGGTCCTGCCCGATGACCTCGCCGAGCGCGGCGGGGCGGAGGCGGTCGGCGAGCGGGGCGTCCTCGCGGGCGGGGGGTGTTGACACTTGTGACACGGTGTCGGGGAAGAGATCGGCCATGGCGGCTATGTAGGACTTCCTCTGGGAGAATCCATCGCCGGGGCGGAACGAGGGGACGGCAGAGGCTGCGCTGAGCCTGGCTCAGCCGCGCTGCGCCATCAGGCGCAGATAGGTGTCGACCACCGCCTGGTTGATCGTGTCCCAGGAATAGGCGCGGGCGCGCTGTTCGCCGGCGGCGCCATGCGCATGCAACAGCGCGGGATCGGTGCAATAGGGCGCCAGCGCGCGCCCAAAGGCGGCGG
>JAHJWA010000322.1 GCA_018828205.1 Alphaproteobacteria bacterium | reverse complement strand
GTACATGGCTCGCCGACGCGAACTCGCGCAGCGTTGGGCGGATATCATCATGCAGGATGCGATCTCGGCGGTGGAGATCGTCAACAGTCCGCGCCGCAAGCGGCGCTAGCCTCGGTCGCGCTTCGCAGCCTGTTCTTCGATCCAGGCCACCACCTCCGTTTTCAACCACCGCGTGCTGGAGCCGAGCTTGACGAGCTTCGGGAACGTACCGTTTTTCTCGTCCTGATAGATTGTCGAGCGACTGCGTCCGATCAGCGCGCTTACTTCCTCTACCGACAAAAAGGCCGGTCCTACGCCGGGGGGCATAGGAAGAACCTCTACGTCGTCTTTGTCGCCAGCATCAGCCGACGCGGTATCCGCGTTCTTGCGCTTGGCGACGCCTCTCCGCGCCCTTAACTGCGGATCGACAATTTCCTCGATCTGTCGGTTGGTCAGTGGCCCTAGCGGTGGGAGGCCGGCCAGCCACTCATCGAACTGCCAATTGTCAACAAAGATTCGGTGTGTCGGTTCTGCCCGCGCGTCAAACCACCGTTCAAGATTGAAAGCTCCGGTCGCAAAACGAGGCAGCGGGTCATCCAGCTCCCAATAGTCCGTGGGTACTGCCTCGGATTCACCACCAGCTATGGGACGGGCGAAGGTGTCGATGTGACCCGCAAGAAACATGCGCGTCGCGTACTCGGCATTGAGCCTGACAAGGTCCCGTGCCGCGTCGTTCTCCCCTTCGTCCTCATCAGCGGCGAAGATCTCGGGTAACTCGTACGAGGGGAAACCCGTGCGACATTGGACCAGATCGGCGAATGCCGCCGTAAGGGTTTTGCAGCCCCGGGAGACAATCGAGGTCCGCCCTTCGTAGGGGGACCAGGGGATGATGCTGTCTGCCATACGATGACGCTAACACCGTTGTTGCTTACCGCAAATGGACGACCGTCTTGCGCCCTCATTTCGGACTTACAATGATGTCGCTGCGCTCCCCAAAAGCCGACATAATTGCGTGCCTTGCTATACCGGCCGCATCCAAGATCGGCGGTCCTGCTTTTCGTCGGAGCCGCTTAAAATAGCCCGAATATGATCGAAGACGGGTCCGTAGATCGGTCTTTGAAACTCAAGACCAATCTCGCCGGCCCCGGCCCAGCGCACCGTGGCTTCGATCGGGTCGAGCCGACCCACGCGGATGGTTACGCTCGTCCCCTCCTCGAGGCAGGCCCCTCGATCAATTGCGCAGCATCCGCCCTCGGATAAATCTGTAATCGCCACGTTATGGGCGATACACCGACCCGTCCTGATTTTGCCCGGCACTGATTTGATCTTCCGCGGAGATTTCCGCCGTCCGACACTGGAATCCATCATCGCGATCTGTCCAATGGAAAATTGATGAAAACTATGGACCGCAAAAACCTAAGGAATTGGAAACCCGCGATAAATTCTGGCACGTCCTCGTGCAGGGCGCGACTTCAACCGGGTTCAAAGAAAACCCCCGCCGAAGCGGGGGCCAAGTGTTAGGGATCGTGTAAGCTACGGCTGGAGGGGGTCGGGCCGTGCTGTTTGATTAATGTGCAACCAGACTTCCGGTTCCCCCGGAATGCCGAGGTCGGTTGCTACCCGAGTGCAACAGAAGGTGGGCACCACCTCACTCGGACAGCCTTTGCCGGATATCGTCAATAGCCTAACGATCGGCAAAAGGTTGTTGGTAAGAGGAAAAAGCCCCCCACCGAAGCGGGGGGCAAGGCTGATAACTAGAGCGAGCCGGTTCGCGTAAAACTCGCCCTCAAGGCTGAGCTACCTATTTAATTAGGTTTCTTCAATGGCAGGCCCTTCGAATTAGCTGGCTGCCTTCGCTTGTTAGACTTTCTCATCTTGGAACCTAGTCGCTGCTCAATGTGGGGAGTTTCAATTCTCAAAAGGATTGTACAAGGTGATGTCCGCCTAACCCTCCGAACTCACGCTGCGACCTCAAATCGCCCGTCACCAGTCCGAGGAGATCTTCCCCCTTCATCGGCTTGCCAATAAAATAGCCTTGTGCGTAATCGCATCCGATCGAGCGCAGGAAGGCCAGGCATTCCATCTCTTCGATGCCCTCGGCGACGACCTTGAGGCCCATCTGGTGGGCCAGTTCCACGGTCGAGCGCACGAGCAGGGCGTCATTGGAATCCTGATGCGAATGTTGCACGAAGCTCCGGTCGATCTTGAGCTCCGACAGCGGTAGATTTTTCAGATAGGACAGCGTGGACTGGCCGGTGCCGTAGTCGTCCATCGAGATGGCTACGCCCAGATCGCGGAAGCGCAGCAGCGTTTCGCGTGCGCCCTCCGGATCGCGTAACGTGGCGGATTCGGTGATCTCGAAGATCAGTCTGTCGGGCGGAACCCCGGTGGACTGGATCATCCGTTCGACCTGTTCGACGAAGTCGGGCGATGAAATCAACCGCGCCGAGATATTGACCGCGGTCCGGATCGCCACTCCGTGCTCGGACCATTCGCTCAGGTCATCGATGGACCGTTGCAGGACGAACAGCGTGAGGTCGCCGATGCGGTTGCTCTCCTCGGCCAGCGGGATGAAAGTATCCGGCGACAGATAGCCGCGCGTAGGATGGCGCCAGCGCACCAGAGCCTCGGCGCTGGTGATGCGGTCGATCGCGAGTTCGAGCTTGGGCTGGTAGACCACTTCTAGCTCGCCCTGCTCGATGGCGAGATCGAGTTCTCCCATCAGCGATATCTGCTGTTCGAGCGCTGCCTTCCCGGCATCCTCGTGATAGGTCCAGATGTCGTCCGATCGCAAGGCCAGGTTGGCCGCGTGAACCGCCCCTGAAATCTCGGCTTCCTCCGCGATACCGAACCCGAGCGCGAGATCGACCCGGCGGCCGGCTACTTCCACCGGTGTGCGCATAACGGCGGCCAGCCCCGAAAGCAGGTTTTCCAGTTCATAAAGCGGCAATTTCGAAACCCAGGCCAGGACGCGATCGTCGACCCGGTAGATCGGTGCCTCGCAGCCGCTGACCAGCAGGCGATCCTCGATTCTGGCGAGCAGATTGGCGGTTTCTGCCTGTCCGACGACCGCCTTGAGCGCGTCGAATTCATCGATCATGGCGGTTACCGTGTGCCCTCCGGAGCCGCCCCCAATATTGCGCTCCAGCGCGCGGCGATTGGGCATCCCGGTCTCGGCATCGATGAGGCGGGCATGTTCGAATTCGCGATGCAGCAACACCGCGGACCGCAGGAGAGTCACGGCTCCCAGCATGAACAGCGCCGCCGCCATTTCGATCCGCATAAGGAAAAGCCAGCTGCCCAGATGCCAGAGTGTGAGCAGGGAGCCCGCCGTCACGATGGCGCGGGCCGCGACCGATGCCCGCGATGACGAGAGCAGTATCCAGATCGACGACAGGGCCGCCAGCGCCAGCGGCCAGTACCATGCCACCCGGATCGGCACGCCGCCCGAGAGCGTTTCGGCCGCCAGCGCCTGTACGACCACACCGGGCAGAACGCCATGGCCGGGAGTCGCATAGCGATCGCCCATCTCGATCGCCGTTGCTCCTATGACGACGTCCTTGCCGCGCAGCTCGGCGGTATCGAACATCCCGCGTTCTATGGCGACGAAGCTGTGACGGGGAATGGTGTCCGGATCGATCGCGAAGTCGATCGGAAAGAGAGTATCGGCAGCACCCGACCGATGCGCGATCTGTGCCGATAGGGAGGGACGCGGCGCGCCTGCATTGAGCGTTCCGAGCGGCATTTGCCGGACGAGGCCATCGGAATCGGGCGCGACGGATACCGAACCGAGCAGGGCATGGCCCCGCAGGATCGCAATGGGCAAGGAATCGAGCTGCCGCGCGCTGTCGTGGCTTTCCCTTTGTCCGAATATAGGCAGTATTATCGTCGAACTCGAGCGTGCCAGCGAGTGCGCGAGAATTGCATCCTGCCGGGCGTTCGACGGACTGGAAAAGTCCACATCGAAGGCCACCGTTCGGGCGCCAGCACGATGCAATTGATCGACCACGCGGGCGTAGTGCTCCCGCGCCCAGGGCCAGCGCTCGATCGCGGCCACGCTTGCCGCATCCATTTCGACGATGTGCAACTGCCCGCTTGCGGGGCGCTCGCGCATGGCAAAGCCTGCGTTCTGAAGCGCGTTCTCGAACGGCTGCAGTGCGCCCGCTACCGTCAGCAAGCTCACGATCCCGGCCAGAAGTAGGCTGAGCGCTGCGAGATGCAGGCCATTTCGACCGCGCCCGACCCCGTCGGCGGACGACCTTCCGGCAGCGCTCATCACGGCTTCCTTAGACCGGCCCAAGAGAGTCAATCATCCTCGTCGTCTCCATCGTCCTCACCCTCATCCTCGTCCCCGTCATCCTCATCGTCCTCATCGGATTCCTCGTCTTCGCCGGGGTCTTCGGGCTCGGGCTCCGGTTCAGGCTCAGGCTCCGGCTCCGGCTCGGGCTCGGGCTCAGGCTCAGGCTCAGGCTCTCCCCCGGCTGGTCCCGAACCGGAGTTGTTACCCCCGCCTGGATTGTCCTCGTCGTCACCATCGTCGTCGTTCCCGTGGCCGTTATCGGAATCCCCATCGTCGCCTTCTGCGGGCTCCGGTTCAGGCTCGGGCTCCGGTTCAGGCTCGGGTTCGGGCTCCGGCTCCGGCTCGGGCTCGGGCTCGGGCTCAGGCTCGGGCTCCGGTTCAGGCTCAGGCTCCGGCTCCGGCTCCGGCTCGTCCGGCACGATCACCACATCGGGTGGCGAAACGGGTGCGGGCTGGTCGCCTTCGGTTGCCGCATCCGCCACCAGTTCGGCGACGAACTCTGCGGTCTCGCCGATCAGGAACCCTTCCGAAAGATCGGAGAGATCGGCCGCCTCGCTGGAAAATACGGCATCGATCCGGGTCTCCGGCTGCGATCCCACGAGGCCGTAGCTACCACCGACCGCCGAAGTGCTCGCCGCAGCCTGAAGGCCGGCGCTGCCCGCCGATCCGTCAGCAGGGCGGGCCGGCGAATCGATGATCTTCTGTTCGCCATTCTCGACGACCAGGCGCAGCCGATCATCGGCCGCAATCATCGCAACAGCGCCGGGCATCACCAGATCGCGTGCGCCGCCATCAAGCGTAGCGACCTCGACCGCACCTTCGATCACCTGCATCGACGCGCCCTCAGACGCCACCGTTATCGTGAAGGTCGTGCCTTTGACGACAGCGGCGAGATAGGGCGTTTCGACGCCGAAATGCGGATCGGGCTGCTTGCCGATGTCGAACAGCGCGCTGCCCCAGTCCTGCAACACCTGGATCACGCTGCGCTGGGCATTCACCGCCGGAATGCGGATCTGCGAATTGCGCCGCAGGGTGACGAATTCGCGCCCGCGAACAAGCACGGCGTTGCCATCGGCGCCCGTCCTGACGATTGCGCCCGCCGGGACGGTCGCCCCGCGCTGCGCCGTCCGCACATTTACTTGTTCACGGATCTGAACCTGGCCGCGCGCTTCGCTCACGGTCCAGGGGCCGCTTCGCGCCATGGCACTGGTGCTGCACAAAAGCAGTGCGAGCGATGAAATGGATGCGATCGACTTGCGCACAGGCAGTCTCCTTCACCCTCGCACTACCCTGCGCAGCCGGAATAAGTGGTTGAGAGCCAAGGTAAATCTTTTGTGAAATTGAGCTTGGCTTAACCATTGGGAGTGCAGGATGCACCTGACGCGACGGGAAAGGCACGCATGATACCCTTGCTTAAGATCGGATCTGCCGCCCTGGTTCTACTCGCCAGTGCGCCCCTGTATGCGCAGGATGCGCTCGACAGGACCGATCCCACCCAGGAAGAACAGGAAGGCGAACCCCCCGGGTTCGAGGAGACCGCGGTCGAACTCGATTTCGCTCCGATCACCGTCGACAACACCATCTTCGACGATACCCGCTACGATGTCGGTGCGATCGTGTTCGACAATCTGGTCGCGCTGAAACCCGGCGATTTTGCCGACATTGTTCAGGATTTCTCCGCGCGGTCGCTCTCTGCGGGCGAACTGACCGCACTGAGCGACCAGATCGCGGCGCGAGCTCGCGACAAGGGCTACATCTTCGCCTCGGCCTTTATTGCCCCGCAATCGCTGACCGGCGGCGTCCTGCGTGTGCGGGTCGAGGAAGGCGTGATCGACGACATCCGTATCGAGGGCGCGGATGATCGCGCGATCCGTGCGCAGCTGGAACCCTTGCGAGACGGACAGCCGATCACTCTTATCAGGTTGGAGCGTCAGGTGCTGCTCGCCGACGACATCGGAGGGGTCTACCTGCGCCGCCCCCGATATGTCCGCGAAGAAGGACGTGGCATCCTGATCGTCGATGCCTCGCGCAGCGCATTTTCCGGCCGGGCTGAGCTCGCAAACGACGGTTCGCAGCCGATCGGTCCGCTGCGCGCAAGGATCGATGTCGATGCCAACGGCCTGCTCTCGCCCTTCGACGAGATCGCCTTCACCTATTCGACGGTGCCCGACAGCCCCAGCGAGCTGCAATATGTCCGCGGCCGTTACGGCATCGTGCTCAATCCGCACGGCACCGAACTCGTCGCCACCGGCTCCTTTTCCGCGACCAATCCCGGAGCCTATCTGGAGGAACGACAGATTTTCGGGCGGTCGATAAGCATCGGTGGACAATTGCGGCATCCGCTGCGCCGTTCACGCGCCTTCTCGCTCTGGGTGGACGCCGAATTCGAATACCGCGATCTGCGGCAGGAGCGTTTCGACGTTATCGCACGTCATGATCGCATTCCGGTCGTCCGGACCAGCCTCAACACGCGCGCGCTCGCCGCGGGCGGATCGCTCGCTGCCAGACTGACGCTTTCGCAGGGCCTCGACATTCTCGACGCAACCCAGCGCGGTGATCCGCTGGCGTCTCGAGCCGACGCCTCCCCCGATTTCACCACCCTGTCGGCCTGGGTAAGATGGCAGCGCGATCTGCCGGGGCCTTTCAGCGTCGCTTTGGCGGGCCAGGGTCAGGTTTCCTCGACCCCGCTGCTGATCACCGAGGACATCGGATTGGGCGGCAACCGCTTCCTGCGCGGGTACAATTTCAGCGAGCGCTCGGGCGACAACGGAATCGCGGGATCGGCCGAGTTGCGCTACGACTGGGACAATGCCGTCGGCCTGTTCCGACGGATGCAGCTGTACGCCTATGCCGATGGCGGCGTGGTGGGCAATCTGGAGGACGGTCGGGGCAGCGGCTCGCTCGCGTCCAGCGGCGGAGGGGTCCGCACCGACATCAGCCGCGATCTCGATCTCGATCTCGAACTGGCTGTCCCGTTGACCGGCTCACGCTACGACACCGACGACAAATCGCCCCGGCTCAACGTGACCGTCAGCCAGTCTTTCTGACCTGTGCGGTGATGCCTAAAAAGGTGATCGCTGTGCTGGACCGAACACCCCACCCAAGAGAACCTTTTTGAGGTAGATCGGCTACGCCGAGCGCAGACTATAAACCCGTCCAAGAGGATCCGCATTTCAGACGCCCACGTCGGTTCGCAGGTTGCGCCACTTGGCGGGAACGTCCGACATTAGTTGCAGGACACACGTGGACTGTTATCGGGCAAGTCCTACCAGCCGAACGACAAGAACCATCTCAGGCGACAATTGGATTCGCGCTTTGGTAGGTTGTTATGCGAACAAGATTGAGCGTTTGTTTAAAGAAGGTTTCCTACCGCTCCGAGGAGGAGGCGCTTCTCGTCGTCCGTCGCTCCGGATTGCAACTCCGGACATACCGCTGCGATCGCTGCCGCCTCATTCACCTAACCAGTCGCACCAAAGGCAAACGCATTCCTAACTTCGCGGAGTGATGGTTGTCGGATGCGCCGATATTTTGCCACAGGGTCGCCGTTCTGATCGTAGAGCCGCAGACTGGCGTCGCGCCGGATTCCTAGCTCGTGGCGCCAGCCTTGCGGAAGAGCCAGGCCGAAGCCAGCCATGCCAATGCAAGGACGAGGGTGAACACCCACGCAAATTCGCCGTGGAGCTGCACCATCACTCCCACACCTATTTGTGCCGTTGCAGTGGCAGTCATCGCGACTGCCATCCCCGTGGCCCGGAAGCGCGCACCGATCGCGGCGAACAGCGCCAGCAGCGGGATCAGGTTGAACCACATATTAATCAGGCGATCCTCGTCGCCGACGATCCCCACTGCGGCATTGGCCCAAAGGGTAATCAGCCCAGCGCCCAGCGCCAGCGCCGCCCCGCCGCGGTAGGCCCGACTGCCGCTGGCGCGCACCGCAAGTTCAAACGCCATCCCGACGCCGCCCAGCATCACGGTCGCGAAGACGAAATCTTCCGATGTCCAGTCGACCTCTCCGGTAAACAGCATTGCAATGGCGGGGAGCGCAATGAGGCCGGCGATGGTACCCCAACCCAGCAACCGCCACGGGTTGAGCAGCGAGCGAGAATGTTTGGTGTTGGTAATCGTCATGGTCTTGTCTCCCGATTGGCTAGGCGCCATCACTGTCCGGACCCAGGGGTGAGCGGCATGAGCGAAAAGTGAGCAATCGCTGAAATGAGCCATCCGGCCATCCATTTCGGACCGTTTCGACTCGATCCCGATAATCGCAAGCTATCGCGCGACGGCACGCCGCTCGAGCTCAACGCCCGCTATTTTGACGCTCTCATCCTGCTCGTAAATGCGAGCGGCGAGCTGGTGACCAAAGAGCGCTTTTTGCACGAGGTCTGGCGGGGCGTTCCGGTAACCGACGAGGCGCTCACCCAAGCCATCCGCACTCTGCGCCGGACGCTGGGCGACAGCGCGGCGGCGCCGCGGTTCATCCAGACCGTGCCCAAGCATGGCTACCGTTTCATCGCTGAGGTCAAAAAGTCAGGCGGCGCTGTGGCAGGCCCGCCACCGCAGTCCCCGCCGCCGCTTCCCGCCCCGCAGTATTTGGGCGCCGCGCGCGCCGACTTTATTCACGACACGCTGGCGGCTACCGGCGGTGCAATGCTCGCTGGGGCGCTGGTCGGACTTTGCTATGGGGCGATCGGCGCTACCCACGCTCAACTGGGTGGCGGTGGTGGCGCGATCTCGCTGCTGCTGGTCCTAATGCTAGTATCAGTTGGGTGCGCCGGGCTGGCGGGTGCCGGGATCGGCGCGGGATTGGCATTGTCGCGCTTCGTCAGGCCGCCGCGGTGGTATTGGTGGGTGGCCGGCGGCGCGCTCGGGGGGCTCGCGCTCGGAGCCTTCGCCAATCTGCTCGGCGGGGACGCCTTTCGCCTATTATTTGGCCGCGAAGTTGACGGATTTGCAGGCGCGACTGAGGGTTTCATCCTGGGCGGCGCTGTCGGATTGGCGACCTTTTTTGCCGGGCACAGGTCGCTCCGCGCCGTCGGCATGGCGGCGCTTTTGGGGGCCGGGGCCGGGCTCGCGATCGCCATGCTTGGAGGCAGGATGATGGCCGGAAGCCTTGATAGGCTCGTTGCGGCTTTTCCCTCGTCGCAGTTCCAGACGGCAGCAATCAGCGGGGCAATGAGAGAAGTCGGTCTTGGTCCGGTCGGTCCGGCGCTGACCTCGGTCTTCGAGGGAGCAGCGTTTGCCGCCGGAATTGTTTGGGGCTTGGTAGGTCGAAATGGCGGCACCGCCACATCGTCACGCCAGATATAGGCCGCGGTCCCCTTGCGTTTTGCCGGGCTACTGCGGCCGACGCGTGGGACGAGCCAGAAGGCAGCCTGTCGCTGTTCGACTGTTGCCAGAATGGTAGCAGGCCCCCTTGTCGAGCCTGAGGTGACGAAGCGGACGAGGCGGAGTTTCAACCTGTAAAGCTCAAGCGTCGGACGAATCCATGTTGGATACGCGGCGGCTAATGGCGTGGTTGTAGCGATGGCTTTCCGTCCGATTTTTGGTCGCCATCTGAACGGCAGCAATCGCTACACTGACACTGCAAAGCGGAATGGCCGCTTACGGCCCCGTTGCCGAATTTCCGGAATTGGCAAAGCAGCCCTTCGGCAAAGCGCCCCAACCCGGTCATTCGATTGGTCGCTTCGCGATCCCAAAACCCGCCGTTCGTTGAGGCGGGGTTGGTGTGCATTATCAGACCACCTTGCGGCCTGTCGAAAAAGGAGGGATCAATCCTGGGGTATGGATCCTGTGCTCCCTTTACGAGTTGCACCTATCTCCGCTGCTTCAATATCCTCGTCGATTTCGTCCGCTGTTTTCTGGATTGTCTTCCGGGCCGTATCGTATCGTTCGTCGAAGGTCGGTTCTTCTGCGCATGCACAAGCAAGCGACGAGATCGGGAGTGCGAGCAGAATCGCGCGCTTCATCAGT
>JAHJWA010000321.1 GCA_018828205.1 Alphaproteobacteria bacterium | reverse complement strand
CGGTGCAGCGCGCGAACGAGCTCGCTGTCGCCGCCCGAACCGACTTCGCTGCCGACGCCAAGCAGGGTCGAGACGAGCGCGGCCTTGACCACCCCGCCCCAGTGATAGTCGACTCCGTCCTCGAGCCCGGCATAGCCCGAAGGATCGGCGGCGGGTTGGCGGTCCAGGACGATGGAACGACCATCGGGCAGGATGAGGCGAATCCAAGCGAGCAGGACGCGGCGCTGGCCGAAGCCGACATCGGACGCATAGTCGCCGATCAGCCGCGCGCCCTGCGGAATCAGCAGCCGGCGCCCCGAAAGACTGTCGTAAACATTCTGGGTCACTTGCGCGGTTACGAGGCCGGGCTGGTCGGAACGAATTCCAGTAATGAGGGCGGCCGGAATGATCGAACCGGCCTGCAGGACAGCAGTGGATGGTGACGCTACGAGACCCTGCGCCGAAGCGGTACGAAGTTCTGACGGGCGATCGAGAAAGGCAGGCGGCGGCGATGGCGTGATCGTCGATGGATCGCTTGCCGCTACGGTTTCCGCAGCGGCTGCGGGACCAGGGGCGGCCGGACGAGCGCTACCGCCAAAGAACAGGCGGCTGCCCCTGGCCGCGTCGCGCTCCTGTTCGATACGCTGGCGGCGAGCCTCTTCGGGGCTGATCGCTTGCGGCGGCGGAGGTGGCTGGGCGCCCACAGGCGGCAATGCGGCAACGGCTCCCCGGTCCTGCGCGTCGAGTATCGGTCGGCCGAGATCGCCGGGTAGCGGGGGCCCGAGCCTTGGCACCTGCGAGTAGTCCTGCGGTGCCGATGCGAGACCGTCGGCTACAGCGATGCCCGCAGTGTTGAAGACCTCTTCGCCCTCGTCCTGCGACGCTGGTTGCAGCGCGAAAAGCACGGCTGCGCCCACAAGGGCCAGTGCGGCGGCGCTGGCAAGGGCGACGGCCTTGCGCGAGAGCCGTACGACGCGCGGGCCTTCACCGCGCAGGCGGACGATCTTCTCGGCATCGTCAGGATGGTGATCGACGGTTTGCTCGGTCATGACCGGAACCGCGCGCGATTGCTGATCTGGACCTTCACCTGTCTGCGACCGGCGCCAAGGCGCAACTCCGCTCGTTCGAACAAGCGATCGACGATGATGTAGCGACCGGACACACGGTAATTGGCGAGCTCGGCCTCGCCGTCCTCGCCAAGTATGAAGAACGGCGGCATTTCACCCTGCGCGATGTCAGGCGAAAATTCGATCAGCGTGCGCTGCCCGTCGTCGAACACGCGGAGCGGTCGCCACTCGGGCCGGTCGCCCGATATCCGGTATGAAAAATTCAGTCGTTCGAGCGTGAAGCCGTCTGCCACGGGTGCGGCGCGCGCCGCCTCGGCTTCGGCCTGCCGCAGGGCGATCAGCTCGTCCTGGGGATAGATCCAGCTGACCGATGCCATGTAGATGCGAGGACTGGCGCGCAGCTCGACATGGTAGGTGCGCCGGTCGGTGTTGATCACGAGGTTGGTCGCGATATCGGGCCGGGTCGGCTTTACGAGAATATGCACCCTGGCAGTCGCGCCGCGACCGCTGATCGTGTCGCCGATCATCCAGCGCACGGTATCGCCCGCGGCGACCGGCCCGGGGCCGACCAGCGTCTCGCCTTCCTGCAAGGCGATGTCGGTCACCTGCCCCGGCTTGGCATAGACCTGGAACAATGCGCCTTCGCTATAGGCATAGCGCTGGATCGCGTTCTGGAAACCGGCATCCTCGGGCTGGATACGGGCGGCATCGTTCGCCGCCCCCACATGCCCCTCGGGGTCAGAGGCAGGGGAGCGGCGCGCGGCAGTGGGGGAGGCCTGCCGCGATGGGGAAGAGTCTCTGGCCAGGAATGACAGGACAGCGATTGGGGAGATTTGCACGATCGCGCGAACCGCCGCCGCAGCCGCCCGCGATTGGGGGGCAGGCGTTGCCGAAGCGGGCACGGCGAACGCGAGCGAGAGAATGCCGACGAGGCCGGAACGAATGAGGGTTTGCGGGCGGGACATCAGCCGAGCTCCTTTGACCAGTTGATGGAAGTGACGAAAATGCCGAGCGGATTGCGGGTCAGCGCGTCGGGATCGCGCGGTGGCTGGACCGTGATGCCGAGGATCGCCGTCCAGCGGCTCGTCTCGGCAAGCGCACCGTCGCGGTAGCGCCGCTCGACCCAGGCCACGCGGAAACTCTTCGCCGATGCACGGATCACGCTGGTGACCTCGACCGCCACCTGTTCACGGCCGACCACAGCGAAGGGATCGTTGGCGCGCGCATATTCGTTGAGTGCGAGCGCGCCGCGATCGCTCGCGAAGTCGTAAGCGCGCAGCCAGTTCTCGCGCACGACGATGGCATCGTCGGGAATGGACCGGACGTTCTCGATGAATCGCGCGATATGGAAAGCAATCTGCGGTTCGGTTGGACGGAAAGCCGCATCGGCGGGCGCGACGCTGCGCGCTTCGCCCAGCTTGTCGACCTCGACCACCCAGGGAACGATCGTGCCGCGCGCATTCTGCCAGATGAGACCGCCGGTCAGCGCCGCCGACAGACCGAGCGCGCCAAAAAAGGCATAGCGCCAGCTCTTCGCCTGGACCCGTGCCGAACCGATGCGTTCGTCCCAGACCTGCGCCGCGCGCTGGTATGGCGTCTCTGCCTGCGGCGTCTTGCCGTACCGCGTGGAAGGGCGTTTGAACATTCGCCGTCAGTCCTTTTCTCGTGTGTCTATGGATGATCCCGCACCGTGGCCGTCACCGCCGCGCACGGTGTGCGCGGCGAGCGAGGCGGAGTGGCCGAGGCTCTGGCGCTGCTTCATGGCTCTGGCCCAGGATGGCGGACCGTCGCTTCCCGCTGCCTGTCCGCTATCGGAGGGCGGGGAACCTGGGGCAGGCACGATACGCCCGCCCATGTGACCGACAGCCGAGCGCGCACCCTCCCGGAAATTGCCTCGGGCACTGTCGGTTGCGGCGCGCAGCGGGGACATCGCAGCGCCGCCCGCGGCGCGCCCGACACCGGCCATACCGCCCGCGACAGCTGCTCCGCCGCTCCTGCCCGCCGAACCCGTGGCATAGGCCATGGTCGCACCGCCGGCAGCGCGCGAGGTACCGCGCGCGACCGAAGAGGCGGCGCTGGCAACCGCACCGCCGGCCAGTTTGGCCCCGGCGACGCCGCCAACCGCCGCACCACCTGCGAGAAGGGCAGTCCCGGCCGCCGCGCCGGCACCCAGTTGCGGCCCGCCCGCGACGATCCCGTTGGCAATACCGGGGCCGAAGATGCCGAGGCCGAGAAGGGTCAGGCTGGCAAGCACGATGGCGAGCGCATCCTCGATGGTCGGCTCGCCCGGAATGGCGCTGGTGAACTCGGCGAAGAGGGTCGAGCCGATGCCGATGATCACGGCGAGCACCAGCACCTTGATCCCCGAGGAGACCACATTGCCGAGCACGCGCTCGGCCATGAAGGCGGTCTTGCCGAACAGGCCGAAAGGAATGAGCACGAAACCTGCAAGCGTCGTAAGCTTGAACTCGATGAGGGTGACGAACAGCTGGATCGCGAGGATGAAAAACGCGATGATGACCACCGCCCATGCGACGAGCAGGATGACGATCTGCAGGAAATTCTCGAAGAAACTCACATAGCCGAGCAGATCCTGCATGGATTCGAGCAGCGGCCAGGCGGCATCGATACCGACCTGCGCGACCCGGCCCGGCTGAAGAAGGTCCGCGGCACCAAGCCCGGAGCCGCTCGCCTTGAGGCCAAGACCGGCGAAACTGTTGAAGACGATGTTGGCGAGCGTGCTCCAGTTGCCGATGATGTAGGCGAAGATGCCGACGAAGAGCGTCTTCTTCACCAGCCGGGCGATGATGTCGTCCTGCTCGCCCCAGCTCCAGAACAGGGCGGCGAGCGTCACGTCGATCACGATCAGCGTGGTCGCTATGAACGCGACCTCGCCCGACAGCAGCCCGAAGCCGCTGTCGATATATTGCGAGAAGATCGCGAGGAAGCGATCGACGACGCCGGTCCCGCCCATCTCAGTTGTCCCTCGACATCGGTGGGTCCGGGAGGACCGGCTCGGGATAGGCGTCCGGATGGTCGACACCGAAGAAACGGCGGCGTTTCTCTGCCCAGGCTGCCCGGCAATCGGACGAGGACAGCGCCAGCTCACCCATCCGGGCGCAGACCCTGAGCTGGGCCGGCAAGGGATCGCCATCCGGGACCCAGATGGTCGCTGCCTCCTCCACGCGCTGCTCAGGCTCCTCGTGCAGCTGCACGAGTGTCATGGCGACCGCGATACCGACGAAAACGGCAGCACCGATCCGCGCAGGGAGCTTGCCGTCCATGGCGGATCACCTCGATCCGCCGGGCAGGTAGCGCGGCCGGGTCGCGAGGAAGCGCCTCAGCTGTTCGCGCGCCTGGGCCTTGGCTGTAGCGCGCTCGGCCGCATCGAGTGCCTGCGCCCGGCTTGATGCCGCAAGCGTTGCGGTCAGATCGGCCAGCTGGCGCGCCTGCAGGGCGAGCAGCTGGTTTCCAGCCTGGGCTGCTTGCAGCGCGCCCGCGGCGGACTGGCTCGCGCCGACCAGCGTGCCGATCGCCTCGCGCGAGCCTTCGATATTGGCGACCGCGCTCGCCTGCACCTTCAGCGCGTCCTCGAAGCCGGCGATACTGTTCTTCCAGCGCGTCTCGGCGCCGGTCACCAAGGCCTGCTGGGAAGCGCCTAGCGGGACATTCCTGTATTGGGCCTCGAACGCCGCCTCGATCTCGCCCACATCATAGGCGATGCGCTGGGCCTGGTTGAGAAGCTGCTGGGTCTGCCGGATCTGGTCCTGCAATGGCTGTATGATGTCGGTCGGCAGCCGTTCGAGATTCCTCGCTTCGTTGATCAACGAATTCGCCTGGTTCTGCAGCATCCGAATCTGGTTGTTGATCTGCTCGAGCGTGCGCGCCGCAGTGAGCACGTTCTGGGCGTAATTGGACGGATCGTAGACGATCCCGCCGAACTGGGCCTGTGCGGGCGTCGATGCGAACGCGGTCGCGCCGGCGATGCCGAGCGCTGCCGTCATGGCAAGGGTTCTGAGTGATCGGTGCAAGGTCATGGGATTGCTCCTTCCGGGGGGCTGGGTTGAACGGTGGACGGTGCGTCAGCGCCAAGCAGCTGCGCAGCCCATTCGTGGCCGCGATGCCGCAGCCATGCGGCCGCGAAACCGGCCGCGCCCTCACTTTCGACAAGGCGGGCAATGGCGAGCTGATCGCCTTTCGAGGATGCTCCGGCAAAGGCGAGCGCGACCTCTCCCAGTCCCAGTTCGAACAGACGATTGCCGCGCGCCGACTGGCAGTAATAGTCGCGCTTGGGCGTCGCCCGGCTGAGAATCTCGATCTGGCGGTCGTTCAGTCCGAAGCGCCGGTAGATGCTGAGGATCTGCGGCTCGATCGCGCGCTCATTGGGGAGAAAAACTCGAGTCGGACAGCTCTCGATGATGGCCGGCGCGATCGCAGAACTCTCGATATCGGCAAGGCTCTGGGTCGCGAAGACGACGCTCGCGTTCTTCTTGCGCAGGGTCTTGAGCCACTCGCGCAGCTGACCGGCGAAGCTGGGACTGTCGAGCACCAGCCAGCCCTCGTCGATGATGATCAGCGTCGGCGAACCGTCGAGCCGTCCCTCGATGCGGTGGAAGAGATAGGAGAGGACGGCGGGCGCGGCAGCCGAACCGGTCAGACCCTCGGTCTCGAAGGCCTGGAAGCGCGCGTCGCCAAGCCGCTCGCATTCGGCATCGAGCAGCCGCCCGAACGGTCCGCCGATGCAATAGGGCGCAAGCGCTTGCTTGAGCGGCTGCGACTGGAGCAGGACGGCAAGGCCGGTCAGCGTGCGCTCGGCCACTGGGGCGGTGGCAAGCGACGTCAGTGCCGACCAGAGATGCTCCTTGGTGGCGGGATCGACCGACACGCCTTCGGATGCGAGGATTGCCTGAAGCCACTGCGCTGCCCAGGCCATCTCCGCGGGCTCGTCGATGCGGGCCAGCGGCTGCAACGAGACGCCTCCGTCGCCGTCTTCGGAAAGGCTAGAGCCCAGATCCTGCCAAGCGCCGCCGCAGGCGAGCGCGGCGGCGCGGATGGAACCGCCGAAGTCGAACGTGAAGATCTGCGCATTCGTGTAGCGGCGGAACTGCATCGCCATGAAGGCGAGCAGCACCGATTTACCTGCACCGGTTGGGCCGACGACGAGGCCGTGGCCGACATCGCCGACATGGAGCGTGAAGCGGAACGGGGTCGTGCCCTCGGTCCGCGCGTAGAACAGCGGCGGCGCGTCGAGGTGATCGTCGCGCTCCGGACCTGCCCAGATGGCGGACAGCGGGATCATATGCGCCAGATTGAGCGTCGAGAGGGGCGGCTGCCGGACGTTCGCGTAAACGTGTCCGGGAAGCGAGCCGAGCCATGCCTCGATCGCATTCATGCCTTCGGTGACGCAGGTGAAGTCGCGGCCCTGAACAATTTTCTCGATCAGGCGCAGCTTTTCGGCAGCGACCCCAGCGTTCTCGTCCCAGACCGTGATCGTCGCGGTAACCAGCGCCATGCCGACATGATCGGCACCCAGTTCCTGCAAGGCGGTATCGGCGTCCTCGGCCTTGTTGGCCGCATCGCTGTCGACCAGCACCGACGCCTCGTTGGTCATCACCTCCTTGATGATGGCGGCGACCGACTTGCGCTTGGCGAACCATTGGCGGCGAATCTTGCCGAGCAGGCGTGTGGCATCGGTCTTGTCGAGCATGATCGCGCGGGTCGACCAGCGATAGGCAAACCCTTGCGCGTTCAACTCGTCGAGCAGGCCGGGAAAGGTGGCACTCGGAAAGCCGACCACGGTCAGGGTGCGCAGATGCGCCGTGCCGAGGCGCGGCTCCAGACCGCCGGCAAGCGGCT
>JAHJWA010000320.1 GCA_018828205.1 Alphaproteobacteria bacterium | reverse complement strand
GGATGACCATGACCGCGATGCATTTGCAGGATTTTTCGAGCCGGGAGGCGCTCGCCGGCGCGCTCGCCTGGTGGCGCGAAGCGGGTGTGGATTGCGACTTCGCCGACGCGCCCTGCGACTGGCTGGCCCAGGCTGAAAACCTCAAGGCCGTAACGGCACCCAAGCTCGAGGCCATCGCGAAAGCCCCGCCCCCGCGCACCGCGATCCAGCGCGCCTTGGCAAGCGAGAGCGAGAACGGCGCGCGGGTGGGCGGCGCGGCGGCGCACTATCCCGCCGATCTCGAGACTTTCCGCCAATTCTGGCTGACCGAACCGGGTCTGGACGAGCGCGGCTCCGCCGGTCGGGTGGCCCCGCGCGGTTCGGCCGGCACGAAACTGATGCTGCTGGTCGCCCAGCCGGACCCCGAGGACGATGAGCGGCTGCTCAGCGGACCGCAAGGGCGGCTGCTCGCCGCGATCCTGCGCGCGATGGGGCTGAGCGAGGACGAGACCTACATCGCCAGCGCGCTGCCCCGCCCGGCGCCGCTGCCCGACTGGAACGCGCTGGCGGCGCGCGGTCTGGGCGAACTCACCCGTCATCATATCGCGCTCGCGGCGCCGCAGCGGCTGGTGGTGTTCGGGCGCGGGCTGGCGCCGCTGCTGACCCCGGACGGCGAGCCCTCGCCCGTGCTGCAGCTCAGAGATAGCAACGTGCCGGCGATGCTCGCGCCGCGGCTCGACCGGCTGGCGCGGATGCCCGGCCATCGCAAGCAATTCTGGACCAACTGGCTCGAGTGGAGCGCCCATGCGTAAGACCCTAATCCTCGCGCTCGCGGGAGCGGCCGCCGGATCGGCTGCCGCTCTGGCCGGACCGGCGCAGGCCAATGAGGCGAGCATCGCCTATTTCTCGCAAGGCAAGGCGGCGGCGCTGCCCACGCTGCTGTCGACGCAGGACCGGCTCTATTACGCCTCGCTGTTCGAGGCGATCGACGCGCGCAACTGGGACCGCGCGGAGATCCTGCTGGGCGAACGCGCGCAAGGCCCGCTGCACGGTGCGGCGCTGGCGGAATATTTCCTCCATCCCGAGAGCCCGCGGATCCCGGTCGAGCGGCTATCCGCCTGGCTCGAGCGTTACCGCGACCTGCCGCAGGCCGAGCAAATCGCCCGGCTGGCGACGACGCGCGGCCTGGTCGAGGCGCCCCCGCTTCCCTCCACCCGTGAGCTGCGCGGCCAGCCCGGCCTGACCCGCCGCACGCTCCCGCGCTCGATCACCGACGGCACCATGCCGGGCAGCGTCAGCAGCGCGATCCTCGACCGCATCAGCAACGACGACCCCGACGGCGCGCGGCTGCTGCTCGACGGGATCGACGCCTCGCTGTCGCCGCAGGCGCGCGCCGAATGGCGCCAGCGGGTGGCGTGGAGCTATTACATCGAGAACCGCGACGCCGAGGCGCTGGCGCAGGCGCGCACCGTGGCCGAGGGCAGCGGGCCCTGGGTCGCCGAGGGCGACTGGGTGATCGGGCTCGCCGCCTGGCGGCTGGGCGACTGCGCCACCGCGGGCAGCGGCTTTCGCGGCGCGGCGACCGGCTCGACCGATCCCGAGCTGACCTCGGCGGCGCATTACTGGGCCAGCCGCGCGCTGATCCGTTGCCGCGAGCCCGAGCAGGCGAGCGAGCAATTGCGCGGCGCGGCGCGCTTCACCGAAACGCTCTACGGCATGCTGGCGCGCGAACAGCTGGGACAGGCGCTGCCCGCCGAACACACCCGTCCCGATCTTACCGCGGCCGACTGGCGGCTGTTGAGCGACGACCAGGCGCCGCGGCTGGCGGTGATGCTCGCCGAGATCGGGCGCCGCGACCAGGCCTCCGATGCGCTGGTCCATCAGGCACGGATCGGCGATCCGGGCGAATTCGAACCGCTGACCCGGCTCGCGCGCGCGCTCGGCCTGCCCGGGGCGCAGAATTTCATGGCCTACAACGCCCCCTCCGGCGCCGCGCCCCCGCCCGCGCTGCGCTGGCCGGTGACCTATCAGACCCCGCGCGGCGGCTGGCAGGTGGATCCCGCGCTCGCCTTCGCCCACGCGCTGCAGGAATCGAACTTCCGCGAGCGGGTGGTGAGCCCCGCCAACGCCATCGGGCTGATGCAGATCCGCCCGATCGCCGCGCGCGAATACGCCAGCTCGATCAATCTCAACGCCGCCACCGCCGATCTCAAGGAGCCCGCCACCAATCTGGCTTTCGGCCAGCGCGCGCTCGAGGCGCTCAGCCAGTCGGGGGCGACGCAAGGGCATCTGCCCAAGGTGATGGCGGCCTACAACGCCGGGCTGACCCCGGTGACGCGCTGGACCGAAGAGGTGCGCGATCAGGGCGACCCGCTGACCTGGATGGAATCGATCCCCTATTGGGAAACGCGTTCCTATGTCGCGATCGTGATGCGCAATTACTGGATGTATCTGCGCCAGGCCGATGCCGAGGCGCCCAGCCGCGCCGCGCTGGCGCAGAACCGCTGGCCGACCTTCCCCAGGGAGCGCTGACATGGCGATCGACGAGAGCCTGCCCTTCAAACCCGTCCGCATCGCGCTGCTGACCGTTTCGGATACGCGCACGCTCGCGGACGACAGCTCGGGCGATCTGCTCGCCGCGCGGATCGAGGCGGCGGGACATGTGCTCGCCGCGCGCGAGATCAGCAAGGATTCCAAGAACGCAATCGCCGCGCATCTCCACCGCTGGATCGACGATGCCGAGACCGATGCGGTGATCACCACCGGCGGCACCGGGCTCACCGGCCGCGATGTCACCCCCGAGGCGCTCGACCAGGTCGCGGACAAGGCGATCCCCGGTTTCGGCGAGCTGTTCCGCTGGCTCAGCTACGAGAGCATCGGCACCAGCACGGTGCAAAGCCGCGCCTGCGCGGTGCTCGCGCGCGGAACCTATATCTTCGCGCTGCCCGGTTCGAACGGCGCGGTGAAGGACGGCTGGGACAAGATCCTGCTCCAGCAACTCGACAGCCGCCATCGCCCGTGCAATTTCGTCGAACTGATGCCGCGGCTGCGCGAGCGGTAGGGCTATTCACGGCGCCGTCGCGGGAACGTCGGCGCGGACCTGGGGGGCCGCTTGTTCGCCATCGCATCCTATTCGACGCTGACGGTGTGCCTGATCTTTGCCGGATGCGCGCTCGTCATCGGGTTGCTGGGCACGAAGATGGCGGGCTATGCCGACACCATCGCCGACCGCACCCGCTTCGGCGAGGCGCTGATCGGTTCGGTGCTGCTGGGTGCGGGCACCAGCATCGCCGGCATCGTCACCTCGACCAGCACCGCCGCTAGCGGGGCTGCCGATCTCAGCGTCTCCAACGCGATGGGCGGGATCGCCGCACAGACGATGTTCCTGGCGCTGGCCGATATCTTCTACCGCAAGGTCAATCTCGAACACGCCGCGGCCAGCCCGGTCAATCTGGGGCAGGCGACCACGCTGATCATCCTGGTGACGCTGCCGATCATGGCCTGGGCTGCGCCGCCCACCACCATTCTGGGCATTCATCCGCTGACCCCGGCGCTGGTCGGCGTCTACGTCCTCGGCCTGCGCGGCGCGCACCGGACCCATCAACGCCCGATGTGGCTCCCGCGCCAGACCGACGCCACCCGCGACGAAGCCGCCGACAATCCGACCGACCTTCGCTCGCTGTGGCTGATCGCCGGCCTGTTCGCCACGCTGGTGGTCGTGATCGGCTTCACCGGCTGGCTGGTCGGCGAAGCGGGCATCGAACTCTCGCGCCGGTTCGGGGTCTCGCAAGGAGTCGTCGGGGCACTCGGAACCGCGATCGTCACCTCGCTGCCCGAGTTGGTGACCACCATCGCCGCGGTCCGGCGCGGCGCGCTCCAGCTCGCCATCGGCGGGATCATCGGCGGCAATATGTTCGATGCGCTGTTCCTCGCCTCGAGCGACATCGCCTATCGCGAGGGCAGCATCTACAATGCCACCTCGGATCGCACCGTGTTCTGGATGGCGCTGGTGGTGGTGATGACCGCGGTGCTGCTGGCCGGGCTTCTGCGGCGCGAGCGGCAGGGTCCGGGCGGGATCGGCTGGGAATCGGTGCTGATGCTGGGGCTGTGGACCGGCGGCGCAGGGCTGCAGATCATGCTCGGCTGAGGCTCGACCACGGGCTTTGTTCCATGTATGTTCTCCCTCATGGAACGCAGCAATGAGTCGCCTGTAGCCGGTCGCGGCGCACAATCGCGCAGCGTGCCGACGCGTTTCGGCCTCGCAGCCCGCGAAGCCGATGGCGACTGGCGCGATCACATGGAGGCATTGGCTCGCAGCGAAGGCGGCCCGCCGGTCAGGCTGCGCACGCAGGTGACCGAGGAACGGCCCAAGACGATCCTGTCGTTCAACCAGTCGCCCGACATCTTTTTCGACCGCTCGATCAACGCCTATCGCGGCTGCGAGCACGGCTGCGTCTATTGCTTCGCGCGGCCGACCCACGCCTATCACGACCTCTCGCCCGGGCTCGATTTCGAGACGCAATTGTTTGCCAAGCCCCATGCCGCCGAATTGCTGCGCGCCACGCTGGCCAAGCCGAGATACCGCCCGAAACCGATCGCGATGGGGACCAACACCGACCCCTATCAGCCAATCGAGAACCGCTACAGGATCACCCGCGCGCTACTCGAGGTCTGTCTCGATGCCCGCCACCCGGTGACGATCACCACCAAATCCGATCGGGTGCTCGCCGATCTCGATCTGCTCGAACAGATGGCGAAGAAGCGGCTGGTCGCGGTGGCGATCTCGGTGACCAGCCTCGATCCGGTGCTCTCGGGCAAGCTCGAACCGCGCGCCGCCTCGCCCGCCAAGCGGCTGGCAGCGCTGGGGAAACTGGCAGCCGCCGGTGTCCCGACGCATTGCTCGATCGCCCCGGTGATCCCCGCGATCACCGACGAATTCATGGAGGAGATCGTCCGGCAGGCCGCAGCCGCGGGGGTCGCGAGCTGCGGCTGGATCCCGCTGCGGCTGCCCCACGAGGTCGCGCCGCTGTTCCGCGAATGGCTCGGCGTCCACTTCCCCGAGCGCGGCGACAAGGTGATGGGCATCGTCCGCTCGATCCGCGGCGGCAAGGACAACGATCCCGACTTCTTCACCCGGATGAGGCCCAGCGGCGTCTGGGCCGACCTTTTCCGCGCCCGCTTCCGCCTCGCCTGCAAGCGCGCGGGCTTGGGCAAGGGCAAGTTCGAGCTGGATTGTTCGCGCTTCCGCGCGCCGGAAGTCGGCGGCCAGATGCGGTTGCTGTAGCGGGCCGCCATGTCCCCCGGCATTGCGAGCCGCCGCAGGCTGCGCGGCAATCCACGCACCGCTGCCCGCTGCGCTGCGCCATGGATTGCTTCGTCGCTGCGCGTCTCGCAATGACGAGGGAGGGACGGAGCCTTTTAGAACCCCTCGCCCGCCTCACCGGGCCGGAAGCGCACCAGCCGGCTGTCGGCGAGCGCGGCGGTGCGGTTGACCACGGCTTTCTGGTATTCGGGGTCGGTCACCATTTCGAGAAAGGCATCCGCATTGGGGTATTGCGCGACGAAGCCGTCGTGCCAGCGCATCGCGTCGGGGCCGATCACCACGGTCTCGAACAGGCCGCGCCAGACGATGCTGCCGCCGACGCGCTTGAAGATCGGGCCCGAGGTGGCGCCGTATTCGCGATAGGCGCGGCGCCCGCTCCAGTCCTTGCCGGCGTTTTCGTGTCCCTCGGGGTACTGTGCCATATCGCGATATTGCAGCAGGTTGAGCATGTGGATCGGCCGGTCGCGCGGCAGATCCTTGAAGGCGTCGAAATTGGTGCGGCTGGGGTCGATGTAGGTTTCGGTCATTCAGGGTCTCCGGTGGCGGATTTATGAGAATTCGCGCCAAGACGCAAAGGCGCGAAGTGCGAGTTCTGGTGGCGGCAAAGCGCTGTGCTGGTCTATTTCACACGAAGACACCAAGATGGAGTGCCCGCGGCGAAGCCGCTCTCAAATGGCGAGTGTTCGAAATTTCTAGTGCGCCCCTTCGTGGCGCGAAACATCTTCGTGTCTTCGTGTGAACAATTTTTCCTGCCAAAGACACGCGCTACCCGCTGCCACTTCGCGTCTTCGCGTCTTTGCGCGCACACATCACTCCTCCAGCCGGTATTCGGCAAAGCGGTCGCGCAGATCCTTCTTGCTGATCTTGCCCGTCGCGGTGTGCGGGATGTCGTCGACGAATTCGACCGCATCGGGGAGCCACCATTTGGCGACCTTGTCCGCGAGGAACTCGATCACCTCGCCTCCGGTCACCTCCTGGCCCTCCTTCTTGACCACGAACAGCACCGGGCGCTCGTCCCATTTGGGGTGATGGATGCCGATCGCGGCGGCCTCGGCGACCGCCGGATGGCCCACCGCGGCGTTCTCCAGCTCGACCGAGCTGATCCATTCGCCGCCCGACTTGATCACGTCCTTGGTGCGGTCGGTGATCTGCATCGTGCCATCGGGGTGCAGGATCGCGACATCGCCGGTGTCGAACCAGCCGCCCTCGAGCAGCGCATCGTCTTCCGCCTTGTAGTAGCGGCGGATCACCCAGGGGCCGCGGATGTGCAGCGCGCCCGAGCTTTCGCCGTCGCGCGGCAGCACCTTGGTCGGATCGTCGAGGCTGACCGTGCGCAGCTCGACCCCGAAGGTCGGGCGCCCCTGCATCGCGGTCTTGTCGACCTTCTCCGCGAAGCTGAGCTGGTCCCAATCGTGCGTCGGCCCGCCGACGGTGCCGATCGGGCTGGTCTCGGTCATCCCCCAGGC
>JAHJWA010000319.1 GCA_018828205.1 Alphaproteobacteria bacterium | reverse complement strand
CTGATCGCCGCCCGCACCGTCTGTTCCTGGAACGGCTTGGTAACCAGATAGGTGGGCTCGGGCCGGTCGCCGGTCAGCAGCCGTTCGGGATAGGCGGTGATGAAGATCACCGGCACGGTGTCGATCGCGAGAATGTCGTCCACCGCATCAAGACCCGAGGACCCGTCGGCGAGCTGGATATCGGCAAGCACCAGGCCCGGGGTCTTTTCTGCGACCACTTCCTGCGCCTGCGTCCGCGTCGCCGCGGTTCCGCAGATCTCGTGGCCAAGCGACTTGACCAGATCCTCGAGCTGCATCGAAATCAGCGGCTCGTCCTCGATGATCAGCACGCTGGTCGAGGTTTCGCGATCGATCTCGGCGACCGCTTCCTGCACGAGTTTCTCGATCTCGTTGGGTTCGACCTCCATGATCTCCGAAGCCTGATCGACCGAGAAATCCTCGAGCGTCGTCAGCAGCAGTGCCTGACGGTTCATCGGGGTGATCGCCTTGAGCCTGCCGCTGGCGGCCTGTTCATGCGCGCCGGACTCGGTCTCGGGCTCGGGAGCCTCGAGATAGGCGCTCGCCCAGACCTTGTTGAAGGCCCGATAGAGCGGGACACGGCCGCCATCGAGCGACCGCTTGAGATCCTCGTCGGCCAGCGCCGCTTCCAGGGTCGCCCGGACGAAGGCGTCGCCCGTCGCCTGGGAACCGGTCAGGGCGCGCGCATAACGGCGCAAATACGGCAAATTCTTCGCAATCTGATCACCAAGCGACATAGAGTCCCCTTCCAAGGTTAGCGCGCCTAGAACGCAGGCCAATTGGGATGGTTCCGCGCTCGCGGGGGCCATTCCGTTTGATTTGACAATCTCTCGAGCCCCGCCAATGGGCGATGCGAGAAGCGGGGGCAATGCACGAATGATCGCAGTCGACAATCCGGTAGCATGCCCACGATGCCCACTCCAGAAGTGCTCCGGGCTCAGACCGCTCGAACCGCGGCAGCGGGACTATATGCAGGCCTTCAAGCGCGGCGAGGTCCTGGTCGAGCGTCTGGGGGCGGTCGTGCGGCAGGGCCAGCCGCTGAATCATCTCTACACCGTGCTGGAAGGCGTTCTGATCCGCTATCGCGAGCTCGATGACGGCCGGCGGCAAATCGTCAATTTCATGTTCCCCGGCGATCTCATCGGGTTGCAGGGCGCTTTCGACGAAGCTCCCACACATTCGGTCGAGGCCCTGCTGCCCGCGAGGCTCTGCGTGTTCGACCAGAGCGGCTTTGCCGAACTCATCGGCACCCATCCCCGGCTCGGCTACGACCTGACCTGGCTTGCGGCAAAGGAAGAAACCGCGCTCGAGGAGCATATCGTCGCGCTGGGCCGCCGCTCGGCCAAGGAGCGGGTGACCTATCTCGCGGTTTGGTTGCTCGACCGCGCGATCGGGGTGGGGATGGTCGATAAAGACAACCGGCTGGCGCTGCCGATCAAGCAGGCGCAGATCGCCGATATGCTCGGGCTTTCGCTGGTCCACACCAACCGCACGATCAAATCGCTGGCGCGCAACGGGCTGGTGGAATGGAAGCCCGGCGAAATCTGCGTCGCCGATCTCGACGCGGCCAGCGAATACGCGCAATTCGATCGCCATGTGGGCCAGCGTCGGCCCTTCATCTAGCGCTTGCGGGGCCAATTTGCGGCACCGGCGCAAAAGCCCAAAAAAATTTTTCCGCCCGTGGGAACCTACTTCGAGGCCGGCCATTTCTTTCATGTCACCGCCGAGACCCCCCCTCCCGTCCAAGCGGCTGGTGACACGATCCCGAAAGGCCTTCGCTCCCAACGAGCGAAGGCCTTTTTTTTGGCATCGATCGCTCGCTTCGCAATATTGGCGGACACGGCGGGACGGGCGGCCGGCCGCCCGCGATCACCGCCGCGATGGAATCAGGTGAGCGCGCTGCGCAAGCGCGAGATGATCCCGCGCCGCTTGGGTTCGCGCAGGACATCGACCAGCGTCTGGGGATCGTAGGGCTTCTCCAGCACGCAGCCGAGTTCGGCGATATCCTGCGGAATATCGCGCGGCGCGCCGGTGGAGAACACGATACGCGGGCTGTTGGGTCCCAGCGAGCGGACTAGCTCGGCGATGGTCCAGCCGTCCTCGCGATCGGCGAGATGGACGTCGAGCACGATCGCATCCGGCTGGTTCTGGCGCAGCGCGACCAGCGCCATCTCGGTCGTCGAACACATTTCGATGTCTTCGATGCCGGCGTCGCGCAGCGTCATCTCGATGGTGAGCGCGAGGATCGCATCGTCCTCGACGATCAGGACCCGGCCCGGGAGCACGCCATCGGCGCTCGATGCGCAGTTTCCACTCATGTCCGGCATGCGTTTCATCGGGCCCCAACCTGTCCGAACGGGAAGCGTTCGGATTGTTCAAAGAACCGAGTTGGGCAGGCGCTGGTTCCCGCGCGCATTCTTTGCCGCCCGGGGCGTGGCGCGCGCGCCACATCCGAGGCGGCTCAGAGCGTCTTCTGCAGGATCGCGTATTCGCGATTGACCGCGGCGCCGATCGTCTCGGCGATCGCGACCATGCCCTTGTTGTCGTCGAGCACCCAGCCGATCTCGCCGCGCTCGGCGTCCCATTTCTCCGCGGCGTTGTGACGAATCTGGCTGATCATCATAAAGGCCAGCTGGCTCGCGAGCCGCGAATTGTGCAGCGCCTTGCGCACCCCCATCAGCGGGACGCGCATTCCCGCCCCCCTAGGGTTGCGCGCCCAGCGCAGCAGCCGCAGCCAGCCGAAAGGAAACATTCTGCCCCCCGTTTTGCGCAGCACGTCGTTCACATCGGGGAAGGTCAGCATGAAGGCCACCGGCTCGCCGTCGAGTTCGGCGATCATGTTGATCTCCTCGTGGATCAGCGGACGCAGCTTCTTGCCCGCATAGGCGGTTTCGCGATCGGTGAAGGGCACGAAGCCCCAATTGTCGGACCAGGCGTCGTTGAGGATTTCCAGAACGATCCGGACCTCGCGGTCCCATTGCGCCTTGTCGACATAGCGCACTTTGATCCGGTCGTTGCGCTCCCCCGAGGCGACGATGCGCTGGATCAGCGGCGGGAATTCCTTCTTCACCTCGAGTTCGTAGGTGCGCAGCAGCTTGGCGGTGGCGTAGCCCGCGCTTTGGATCCAGCCGAGATAATGCGCGGGATGATGCCCCATCATGATCATCGGCGAATGATCGTGTCCCTTGACCAGCAGTCCGGGCTCTTCCCAGACCGACATCGAGATCGGCCCCAGCACCCGGGTCATGCCTTGCCCGCGCAACCAGTCCTCCGCCCTGGCCAGCAGCGCATGCGCCACCTGCTCGTCGGCGGCATCGAAATAGCCGAACATGCCGGTTCCCGGACCCATTCCCTGTTCGGGCGGGAGTTCGAGCGCCAGCTCGTCGATATGCGCGGAGATCCGCCCGACCGCCGCGCCGTCGCGCTCGGCGATGAACAATTGCGCGCGGGCGTGGCCGAAGAAGGGGTTGCGCTCGGGATCGACCAGCTCGAGCTGCTCGGAGCGCAATTGCGGGACGCTGTGCGCAACGGCCTGCGCGAAGCGGCGTCCCAGATCGACGAATTCGGCGCGCTCGCGCTTGCCGGAGACCGCTCGGATACCTATTTCGCCTGCCACTACCCGCGATCCCTCGTTCAGCCTGGGTTCGCCCCTGCGGTGGCAGACGAGGCTTTGTCAAGCGAACCCGCGCGCCTCTGTTTTACGCGGACAAATTGCGGTAAGCTCCGCTCCGGATAGGCCGATTATGACGATGCAACAAACCATCCATGCGGATACGGGCGCGCCGACGGCAGCCGCGCAGCGGGTGCGCGTGCCGATCGCCGACGACAAGGCGATGCTGCGCGCCGCGCGCGACCTCACCAAGGATATCGCGGTGGCGAGCCCGGCGATCTACTGGACCGACATGCTGCTCTCCGCGGGTATCGGCTATGGCGCGCTGGCGGGTGCTATCCTGGTCGAGAGCGCGCTGCTCGCGGTCGCGCTGGGGCTGGTGTCGGCGCTGGCGCTCTACCGCGCGCTGCTGTTCATCCATGAATTGTCGCATATCCACCGCGATTCATTGCCCGGCTTCCGCACCGGCTGGAACCTGCTGGTCGGGATCCCGCTGCTGACGCCGTCCTTCATGTATGAAGGGGTGCACACGCTGCACCACAAGCGCACGCAGTATGGCACGGTGGAGGATCCCGAATATCTCCCGCTGGCGCTGATGAAGCCGTGGTCGCTGCCGCTGTTCGTGCTGGTGGCGCTGCTGGCGCCGGTGGCGCTCTTGTTCCGCTTCGCGGTGCTGGTGCCGCTGGGTGCGCTGGTGCCTGCGGTCCGCAACCTCACCTGGCAGCGCTTTTCCGCGCTCTCGATCAACCCGCGCTTCCGCCGTCGCTCTGCTGAAGGCGAGCTCAAGGCGCGTGTGTTTCGTCAAGAAGCGGGCGGGTTCGTCTGGTCGTGGCTGCTGATCGGCAGCGTGTTCGCGCTCGGCTGGAAGCCGCTGCTGGTCGCGCTGGCGGTGGTTTCGCTCACCGCGGTGCTCAACCAGCTGCGCACACTGGTCGCGCATCTGTGGGAGAACGAGGGCGAGCCGATGACGGTCACCGCGCAATTCCTCGATTCGGTCAATGTTCCCCCGCCCGGGATGGTCGCCGAAATCTGGGCGCCGGTGGGTCTGCGCTATCACGCGCTGCATCACCTGATGCCCTCGATGCCCTATCACTCGCTGCCCGAGGCGCACCGCCGCCTGCGGGACAATCTGGGGGTCGGCTCGACCTATGACGGCGCCAACCACAAGGGCATGATGATGCTCGTGGCGAGGATCGCGCGCAGCACGATGCGGCCGCGCTGAGTTCGGCTGTCAGTTCAGGAAGCGGATCATCGCGACGCGCTGCTCGCCGCTCAGGCCTTCGGCCACCTCCTTTTCGAGCTCGGCGTTGAGCCGGGCGTGCTCCTCCGGCTCCGCGATCTCGCTGAAGCCGAGCCGGGCGTAGAAGGGCGCGTTCCACGGAACATCGCGGAAGGTGGTCAGCGTCAGCGCTGCAAAGCCCGTTGTGGGCATCGACTCCGCAGGCCCGGATCATGATTGCGCCGATTCCCTGTCGTTGCCATCGGCGTGCGACATCCATCTCGCGGATATGCAGCTCGCGCCCGCAGGGTTCGGTGACGAGGAACCCGACGACGCCGCCCTCGGCGATCGCGACCAGGCTGTGTCCCTTGGCGATCAGGGCGCGATACTGCGCCGCGGTCATGACGTCATTCGGATCGATCCCTTCGACCCCGGGGTGACCACGAAGCAGTTCCGCACCGCTGCGTTCGATCGCGGGTAGGGTGTCGGCATCCTCGCGCCGCGCGAGCCGGATCGACCAGGCGGTCATTCCTCGGTGCGGACCAGCACCGTCTCCCCGACCAGCAGGAACAGCAGGAACGGCGCCCAGGCCGCCAGGAACGGCGGGTAACCGCCGAAATTGCCCATCGCGAGCGCGGCGTTGTCGACCACGAAATAGGCGAAGCCCAGCGCCATCCCGATCACCGCGCGGACGAACAGCTGGCCCGAGCGCGCCAGACCGAAGGCCGCGATCGATCCCAGCAGCGGCATCAGCACCGAGGACAGCGGTCCCGAAAGCTTGTGCCACCACTTCGCGCGCAGTTCCGCGGTCCGCCTGCCGACTTCCTCATAGCGGTCGATCGATTCCGACAGATCCCAAAACGGCAGCGTGTCGGGATCGACGATGGCGAGATCGATCTGCGACGGCGTCACCTGTTCGCCGACCACGAGGCGGTCGAGCTTCTCCGAACCCGCATTGGCCACCTCGAACCGGGTCGCCTGCTCCAGCGCCCAGCCGGGCGCGGCATAGGTGGCGCGGGGCGCGCGGACCTGTTCGACGATCATCCCCTCGGGGCTGCGGCGATACCAGGTCACCCCGATCATCTCGATCGCATCGCCGCTGCCGGTGATCGCGGCGGCCGAAAGCACATTCTGTCCGTCGGTCAGATAGATGTTCGCCTTGCTGGCGGACTCGGGCGGGAGCGCGCCGAATTCGGTCGCCTCCCAGGCTTTCAGCGTCGCGGTCGCGCGGGTGACGACGCGTTCGTTGAAGGTGAAGCTGATCACCGCCACCAGCGCCGCGGTCAGCAGCAGCGGGGCGAGCACCTGGTGCGCGGACAGGCCGGCCGCCTTCATCGCGACGACCTCGCTGTTCTGGTTGAGGCCGACGAGCGTGATGAGCGTCGCCAGCAACACCGAATAGGGCAGGAAACGCGCGACCAGCTGCGGGATGCGCAGGCTGACATAGGTCAGCAATTCGCCTTGGCCATTGCCTTCCACCGCGAGGATTTCGCCGCTGGTCGACAGCAGGTCGAGCATCATCAGCACCAGCAGCAGCATCACCAGCACCGCGAGGATGCGGGTGATGAACATCTTGCCGAGATAGACCGTCAGCGTCCGCGACGGGAAGAAATCGAGTTGCATGCGTGCGTCCTACTCGGCCGGAGCCAGCTGGCCATCGCGCGCGTTGCGCCGTCGCCTGCCGAACAGCCGGCCGATCCATTTGGCGATCTTAGCAAAGGCGCTTTCGAGCGCGCCGATCGCCTGTCCCCCGGGGACGAAGGCGACGCGGTAATACATCCAGCCGATCAGCGCGGCGAAGACGGCGAAGGGCACCCACAGCGCGAAGAACGGATCGATCCGCCCGAGCGCGGCGACATCCTCGCCGTATTCGTTCACCTTGTGATAGGAGACCACCATCACGATCGACACGAACACGCCCAGCGCGCTGGTCGATCGCTTGGGCGGGATCGCGAGCGCTACCGCCAGCAGCGGCATCAGCAGCATCATCACCACCTCGACCATGCGGAAATTGAAACTGGCCTGGCTGGCCGCGCGCTTGATCTCGGGCTCTTCCTGGCTCCAGCCCACGCTGAGCAGTTCGGGAAGGATATATTCGCGCTCGGCATCGCCGCGGGTCCGGAATTCCTCCATCTGCGGGAGATCGATCGGCAGATCGTGTCGGGTGAAGGTCAACACCCGCGGGGTCTGGCTGCCGGTGTCCTGGACGATGGTGCCGTCGAGCAGGCGCAGGATGATCGTGTCGGGGCTGTCGGTGGTCGCGAGGAAAGAGCCTTCGCGCGCCGAGATCGACAGGACCTGGCCTTTCTCGTTGGCGACGCGCGCGAAAATGCCCTTGAGCTGGCGTCCGTCGTCCTCGCTTTCCTCGATCCGCAGCGCCATGCGATCCGCCAGCGAGGTGAACTCGCCGACCTTGATCGAGGCGCCCAGCGCGCCCGAGCGCAGCTCGTATTCGAGCTGTTCATAGGTGTAGCGGCTGATTGGCTGGATGTAGAACACCAGCGCGATGTTGACCGCCATCAGCACAAAGGTGATGATATAGGGGACGCGCAGCAGTCGGCCGTAGCTCTGGCCCACCGCGCGCATCACGTCGAGCTCGCTCGAGGTCGCGAGCTTGCGGAAGGCGAACAGGATCCCGAGCAACAGGCCCAGCGGGATGGCGAGGCTGGCATATTCGGGGATCAGCGTGGCCAGCATCTTGAAGACCACGCCCACCGGCCCGCCCTCGACCGCGACGAAATCGAACAGCCGCAGCATCTTGTCGAGCGTCAGCAAGGACGCGGCGAGCGCGAACACGCCGAGCATCGGCACGATCACGAGCCGGAAGATGTAGCGATCGATGCTGGGGATGAAGTTGAACAAGGCGCGCCGTGACTTATCGAGGGAGCGCCGGTCCTAGCGCGAAAATGCCGCCGGGTCATGCCCTATGGTTGGCGCCACCCGGAGACTGAAACCGTGCCTCAGGCCTTCTCGAGCGTGCATTGCAGCGGATGCTGGTTCTGCCGCGCGAAGTCCATCACCTGATTCACCTTGGTTTCGGCGACTTCGTAAGGGAATATCCCGCACACGCCGACGCCCTTCTGGTGGACGTGCAGCATCACCCTCGTCGCTTCCTCCATATCCATCCGGAAGAAGCGCTTGAGCACGATCACCACGAATTCCATCGGGGTGTAATCGTCGTTGAGTAGCAGCACCTTGTACTGGCTCGGCTTCTTGGGCCTGGCGCGGGTCTTGGTGGCGATCCCGATGCGGCGCTCGGTGTCGGTATCGTCCTCGCCTGGGCCTTCGTCCGCGGTGCGGGCGGGAAGAGG
>JAHJWA010000318.1 GCA_018828205.1 Alphaproteobacteria bacterium | reverse complement strand
TCCTTTCAGAAGAGCGGGAAGGGTCGGATCTTGAAGAGGGAGGAAAAACCCAGCTTCGCGGGTCCGAACAGTAACCGACGCGGCAACGCCGCGCTGAAAGGATAAAGATATGAAAAGCTTGAACTTCATCAACATCGACCAGAACCGCGTAAACACAGTCCTGTGTGCTATCGAAGCAGAACTCGGAGCCCGCGCTACGAAGAATGGGAACAAGCCGCAAGCACTCCTGCTGGGAGGCGGGCGACTGTCCCCAACTGACGTACAAGAACTCGCCATCCTAGCGTGCCGCAAAGATTGGGATATTCTCTATGTCGCAATGGACGAAACCCAACCATTCGACGCGTTGGCGGCCGGCGATATCGAGTTCAGTTACTTCTCGACCGACGGTGTCTCAACCACGGCCGTTATCACCAACGGGAAGATGTGGAAGCGAGATGATCAATCTCAGGCCCGCCTCGTCTTCGATGGTGCAAACGGAGGCAGCGAGATTTGGATGAAAGCGAGCGGGTACTTCGCGGTGCGCGATCGCGAGGCACCACCTGCCGAGGCAGGCTTCGGCCTCGCTATTACCTGCATTCAGAAGCGCCTAGAGGAGGCTGGGCCCACCTTTCCCGTAATCAGCTCGTTTGGCGAGGCCTTCATCGTGTTCGATATGAAGACGCTCGATCGAATGATGAACGGAGAATAAGCGCAACCGAGGGGCGACTGCGGTCGCCCCTTTTTCTCGCGCTAGCGCGAGATCCCGACTTGTAGCAGGAAGTTGGAATTAGGAGGTAGAAGGGAAAATCGGAGGCCGGGCCCGGCCCCGTGGCTTCGCCATAAACCTCCAGAAGTTGAGAATTCGTTAAGGTGGGGCAAAAAACCGTGGCTTTGCCCGGTTTGACTTAGCCGGTTCAGAGGGACGCGAACAAAACTGATCGCGTCCCCCTGAACCGGCATCCGCCTACGGCGGATGCGCCCGACGAGTTCGATATCGGGCTTTTCCTTTCACATCTTCGGATTCGATCCTCGGCTGCGAAATGCAAAGGCCGTTTGCGTGTTCGAAATTCATTTTGGATTTCCTCTTTTTGCGCCGCCGGCGTCTGGAAGCTTTTTCCTTTCACTGACGATTATCAAAATCGTCGTCGTTCCGAAGATTTCAGGTCCGTCGCTATTGCGCCGTGGCCGCGCGCCCTGCCCGGGGTCACGCGGCGAAGGCCCGCCAGCCAGGCGGGGCCTTCCCTGGGCCGGGTTCGCGAATGCGAAGAGGTCCCTCAAAAGCGCGCCGCTGGTGCGGCTCCATTTAGGGAAATGGTGAGTGTTGGCGCCTTTCGCACTGACGGATGCTAATGCGAAAAAGGACGGTCATCGATCCTTCCCGGGCAGCGTCATGCGATCACTTTACGCCTGGCATTCTCGATCACTTGCCATGCCTGGTAGCTCGAGAGCAGCTGTCGGCGCACAGACGGCGTACAGCGTCGAAACAGCCAGTATACCCAAACCGCCTGCGCTTCGGCTCCTAGATAGCCAAGCCGACCGAGCGGCGTCGAATATCGGCTCGAAAGTTGCAGCCCGCCGACACCGCCTGCGTGCTTAAGGATGTGATGCGGAATTGCTGCAAGCTGGGCCGTGCGAAGTCCCGATCGAGGGATGCTTTTCATTATTTCGGCGCGGGAAGGATCTCGGCTCCTCCTCGCCTGACTGCCAAAATCCTCCGCTTGGTGATAGATGAGCGCGAGCGTTTCGGGCGTGAACAGACCCTGCAGCCGTTCGCACATGGCGTGCGGTGGATAGCCTGCTCCATAACCATGCATGTGGCATTCAAAACTCGCTTCGTTTCGACCACGCGCCGTGATGATGAAGGCTCCAAAGCCGAACGGCGCTCGCGGGTCTGAGGCCGCAGGCGCCGGCTGGATGGCAAGCGCAATCATGCGCTCAGGGGGCCGGTGTCGATTGGATCGTTGCATTTCGCATCTCCGTAGGGAGCGGGCGGCCTAGGACGCCGCCCGCCCTCGTTCTGTGGCACTGTACGGAAAGCTCGAACCTAACCCGCGAGCGCGGGCAGGTCAGCAAAGGCAAGCTGCAGCAGGTGATCGCTCAAGGCTTGGGCGCCTTCGCGGCCTACGAGAGCGCCCCACTCCTGCCACCTGTCGAGCCGATGCGAGAGCCATACGAACAGGCGATCACGGGCATGATCGTCCGGGAAGCTCATCGACCAAAGCACGCGGGTGAGCGGGATATTGTCACCAATCTCAATACCGGTCAGCTTGATGCCGGGCTTGCGCATGATGCTAGCGCGGACAAACCGGAACGGCAGGTCATGGGCGAAGGCTTCCTGGCTTGCCAGCACGCGTTCGCGCTCTTCCCGGGTTTCACCACGATCGAGGCCAACCCGAGGAGCCAGCACAGGCAGACCGATCGGTACAGGCGCGCATTCGACCGACCTCGTCGAGGCAAGCATGACCAGGATTGCCCTGCCCTCCAGGGTGAGCGAACCCGTGAGGCCGCCATCGGTAAGCCCTGCACCATCGAG
>JAHJWA010000317.1 GCA_018828205.1 Alphaproteobacteria bacterium | reverse complement strand
TGTCGCAGGGCGAAGCCCGCGTCGCTGCTGCGCGCAAAACCGGTGTCGCCCACCGCATCGCGTGCGATCAGGAAGGCCGGCCTCTGCGCGCCCTGCAATTGCGCGGTCATTCCCTGCACGCCCTCGCGCAGGGCGAAGCCCACCGCCATATCCGGAGCGATCCGCGCCAGCACGCGCGCGGCGAGGACGCGGGCACCCTCGGCATCGCTGCTCGAGAGATTGAGCTGGCGCGCCATACTACTTTGCGCATCGAAGCGCTGCTGGTCGACGGTGAAGGCCAGCGAGAGCGCCGCATTGCCCAGTGCCAGATGCTGGCGCCCCTGCTGGAGCGCTCCGTGAAGCCTGTACTCGGGTACCGCACCGCGCAGGCCGGATCCGTAGTTGAATTGATAGGCGCGGCGATATTCGTCGAGCAGCACGCCCTGCAGGTTTTGCGGCGCCGCGAAGGCATCCCCCATCGCGGAAGACCCGACCGCCGCGGTCTCGCCGATCCGGACCACGCGCGTACCACCCGCCAGCGTGGTGGTGCCGCTCGGCGCGAAAGCGGCGGCGATGTCCAGACTGCCGCGCCCGTAGGTCGCATCCACCCCGGTCGCTCCCAGATCGCGGGCAGAGTCGAGCAGGATCTCGACGATCTGACGCCCGGTCAGGTTGGGGAAGGCCTGTTTGAGCAGCGCCACCGCGCCCGCAACCTGCGGGGCGGCGAAACTCGTGCCCGCGAACAGCAGCCGGAAACTGCCATCCGCATCCTGGCCGACGAAGACCTCGCCGTCCTCGTAGACGCAGCAGATGCGTTCGCCGCGCGCGGTCAGATACCAGTCCGCCTGGCTCCCCGCGCGCTGGCTGAAGCTCGACAGCGCGAAGGCTTCGTCGATCGAACCGACGATGATGACATTGTCGGCCCCCGCCTCGCGGATTCCGCGCGCGAAATCGGTGGGCTGACCGGGATCGACCGCGCTCTCGCTGCCGTCCCCGCCATTGCCCGCAGCAACCACCACGACGACCCCGGCCGCCGAGGCCCGCGCCACCGCTGCGATCACCTGCGACCCGGGATTGCCCCCGCCGAGGCTGAGATTGACAACGGTCGCCCCCGAACTGACCGCCTGGTCGATTCCGGTGGCGATGTCGCTGTCGAGGAAGCTGCAACCCAGCGTGGTGTCATCGGGCGTATCGGTGCCGCACGTGCCCGCGCGATCCGCGCGTAGCACCAAGAGATCCGCGTCGAAGGCGATGCCGAGGATGCCGGTGTCGTCGCGCGCCGCTGCGGCCACCAGCGCGACATTGGTGCCATGGTCGTCCTCCGCCTCGAACCCGCGATCGGCGGCGACATCGCGCGAATCGGGATGGATGCGGCCGGCGAATTCCGGGCTGTCGCCGTCGATACCGGTGTCGATGATCGCGATGAGCGATCCGGCGCCGGTCGCCCCTTGCGTCCAGGCGCTGACCGCACCGTGCTGCTCGGGGCCATCGGACTGGCGCAATTCCGCGGTGTTGAAATTCGTGGTCGGGACCGGTGTCGGGGTCGGCGTCGGCGTCGGCGTGGGAGAGGGAGTCGGCACCGGGGTGGGGGTCGGCTGCGGCGCTGGCGTGCTCGATATGCCCCCGGACCCGCCGCCACCGCAGGCGGCCAGCAGCGCCAGCGGAGCCAGCGCGGCCCCGGCGCGCAGACGGACGGATGGTCGTGAATCGCGGATCATTGGCGTACCCCTTCGCGGTCCAGCCTAGGTGCGAAGTCATGGCCGGTCCGTTAACGGCGCGGGATCGCGGGGTCCCTTGCTCGCGGCAATCGAGGCGCGGCGGCTCCCGACTTGCCCACCGCCCCGCCGCCCCCTAACAGCACGCGCGATATTCCATCGACCGAGGACCACGCCAGCATGACCGAGCAACTCGCCGCCGCCATCGAACAGGCCTGGGAGGATCGCGCCACGATCACCCCGCAGAGCAAAACTGTGCGCGAGCAGGTCGATGCCGCGCTGGCGCTGATCGACAGCGGCGCGGCGCGCGTCGCCGAGCCGGACGGCCAGGGCGGCTGGACGGTCAACCAATGGCTCAAGAAGGCGGTGCTGCTGTCGTTCCGGCTCAACGAGAACCGGGTCATGGAAGGCGGGTCCGCCGGCCACCCGGCCTTCGACAAAGTGCCGAGCAAATTCGCCGGCTGGGACGATGCGCGTTTCATCGAAGCGGGCTTCCGCGTGGTCCCCGGCGCGATCGCCCGGCAGGGCGCCTATATCGCGCCGGGCTGCGTGCTGATGCCCAGCTTCGTCAACATCGGCGCCTATGTCGGCAAGGGCACCATGGTCGACACCTGGGCCTCGATCGGCTCCTGCGCGCAGATCGGCGAGAACTGCCACATCTCGGCCGGCGCAGGCATCGGCGGGGTGCTCGAACCGATGCAGGCCAACCCCACCATCATCGGCGACAATTGCTTTATCGGCGCGCGTTCGGAGATCGTCGAGGGGGTGATCGTCGGCGAAGGCTCGGTAGTGGCGATGGGCGTGTTCATCACCCAGTCGACCAAGATCGTCGATCGCGCCACCGGGGCAGTGACCCGCGGCGCGGTGCCGCCCTATTCGGTGGTGGTGCCAGGCACCCTGCCCGCGGCGGACGGCGGGCCCTCGCTGGCCTGCGCGGTGATCGTCAAAACGGTCGACGCCCAGACGCGCGAAAAGACCGCGATCAACGACCTGCTGCGCGATTGACGGCATCGTCCAAAGGGAACATTACCGGCGCGACATGCGTAGGCTAAAGCCATTACGCGCCGAATACGAAAGCAGGAGCAATTCCAATGCACAGCGATGGTAACGAAGTTCACGTTTCCGAGACCGAAGCCAGCGGCGGGTCGAAGGAAGGCGTGGTCCGCTGGGTCCTGATCATCAGCATCCTGCTGGCGATCGGCCTGCTTTCGGCGATCTGGATTTTTGGTGCCGCCACCCAGGGCGATGTCGAGGAAGAGGCCACGGTTACCGGCGCGATCGATTCCGCCGCAGGCGGCTCGGGCGACAGCACCGATTCCGTGCTCGGCGTCGAAGCGGCGGAAACCGATACGGTCGAGGGCGGCGCGACCGACGATTCGCCGCTCAACACGATCGAGAACTAGGCGCCCGGTTCGTCCTGCCCGGCGGAACCGACAAGGCTGTCGAGCGCTGATCTTCCGCAACGCAAGCGGAGAGACGCACATGAGCAATTCAAACAGCTTCCGCACCGGGCAATATGTCCAGTGGAACTGGGGCAATGGCACGGGCAGCGGTCAGATCGAGCAGCGCTTCGAGCGCGAGGTCGCCCGCACCCTTCAGGGCAGCGAGATCACCAGACACGGCGATGGCGACAATCCCGCCTATCTGATCGCCCAGCGTGACGGCGACCGCGTGCTCAAGCGCGGCAGCGAACTCGAAGCGGAGAACGGCTGATGCCCGCCCAATCCAAAGCGCAGCAGCGCGCCGCTGGCGCGGCTCTTTCGGCCAAACGCGGCGACACCAAGGTCTCCGACCTGCAGGGCGCATCCAAGCAGATGTATGATTCCATGTCCGAGGACGAGCTGGAAGACTACGCCGCCACCGATCTCGACGGCCTTCCCGACCATGTCGACGAGGACGATTGAGCCGCGGATCGACCGACGGCGCGCAGGGAGCGATCCGCACCCTGCTCGCGGAGCGCGCCGAGGGCGCCACCCTTTGTCCCAGCGAAGCCGCCCGGCGGATGGCAGGAACCGGGGGAGATTGGCGCGGCCTGATGCCGCATGTCCATCGAGCGGTGGCTGAATTGCTCAACGGCGGCGCGATAGAGCTAAGCTGGAAGGGCAGACCGCTCGACGCCCCCGTCGGCCCTTATCGCATCGGCCGCGCGGATTGAGCGCTCGCTTGGCGCTGCGCTGCGTGCTGGCGGCGTTCTACGCGGTGGCGGGGGTGATCCACCTCGCCGCGCCCGAACCGTTTCTGGAGATCATGCCGAACTGGGTCTGGCAGCCCGAAGCCGTGGTGGTGTGGACGGGCGTGGCCGAGCTGCTGGGCGCCGGGGCATTGGTTCAGCCATGGTCGGGCAAACTGCGCCAGGCGGGAGCGATCGGGCTCGCGCTCTATGCCGCCATGGTCTTCCCCGCCAATATCAACCATTTCGCGCTCGACATGGCGCGCGGCGATGGCGGGCTTGGGCTCTGGTATCACATCCCGAGGATGTTCGCTCAGCCGCTGCTGGTGTGGCTGGCGCTGTGGACCGGCGGCGTCCTGGACTGGCCCTTCCGCCGCCGGTAACCCTTCAGCTCATGTGCTTCGAGACGGCACCCGTCATCTTGAACATCGAGATCTGCTCCTTGCCGATCACGGCGCTGAGCTTGTCGTCGGGATTGATCATGCGGCGATCCTTGGAATCCTGCAGATCATGCGCCTTGATGTGCTCCCACACCTTCGAGGTCACCTGCGCGCGGGTCATGGGACCCTTGCCGACCACGTTCTCCAGCTCCGGCGACAGTGTCACGGGTTTCTGAAGGGCGTTGTTCTTACCTGCCATTGTTAGTTCCTTTCTCAGTCAGTCTTGCTTGTATTCCCGTGCCGGCGCGCCGGTCTCCGGGTATTCTTCTCAAAGATCGTCGGCGAGATCCAAATCCTCGATCTCGTGGCCCTCGAACCGCCCGGTCAGCAGCGCGCAGGCCGTCACATGGCCGTCGATCTGCTTGATCAGTTGCTCGAGCTTGGCCCCCGGCATCGTCGTCAGCGGCAGGTCGAGCGCGAACAGCTGGAACACGTAACGGTGCTCCTCGCCGATCGGCGGGTTGGGCAGCAGCCATTCGGAATTGCCCGCCGCGTTCTTGCCGGTGCGCGGCGGCGCCTCGCCCTCGAGCAGCTTGCCGCGCTGCGGCGCCAGGCCCCAGACCAGCCAGTGGAGATTGGGCTTGTCCTCGGGCCCGTCGACATCCTCGACGATGAGGACCAGTTCCTGCGAACCCGGCGGGGGCGCGGTCCATTCCAGCGGCGGTGCGACCGAGGCTTCCTCGCAGGCGGTGAAGCTGGGATCCAGCTCGCCCCCGTGCTCGAACGCCGGGCTCTTGAGCGAGAACCCCGACTTTCCGAACGTGCGCTCGGAACCCACCCGCGCGATAACGAGATCACCCGCAGGCTTGCTTCCACCGACCGCGCTATCCAGCCACGCCGCGCCACTCATGCAAAATTCCTTCGATTCATCCGATCCTTGTGCGCGCCCTCTTGCCACGAAACCATGCCTCATGGGCAAATATGCACGGCTTTTGCCCGGAATCCCGCACATCCGGTCGCGAACCGAGCGCAAACTTGCCTAGTCCCTCGCGGTTTGGCACAAACGTGGGCTCTCGGGAGTCGCCTCGGCAGCCTCCGGGATGTCTTGGCCTCGCTACGGCATCATGCCGCCAACTTCCCGGAGTCGCACCGATGAGTATCGCCCGCAACCTTCTGTCCGCCACCCTCGCCCTGTCGCTCGCCGCCTGCGGTGGTGGCGGTTCGCCCAGCGCCCCGAACACCGGCGGAGGCGCGACGCCGGGGACTTCTGGCGGCGGCACCGCCAACGATCCCTGCTCGCTCGCCAACCGCCAGCAATTCGTCCGCGAAGTGCTCGACGAATGGTATCTCTTCCCCGAGCTGCTGGCCGGCAACGTCAACGCCGCCTCCTATCCCGACCTCCAGAGCTATATCGACGCGCTGGTGGCTCCGGCCCGCGCGCAGGAGAGGGACCGGGGGTTCACCTACATCACCTCGATCGAGGAAGAGAACGAGCTGATCAACAGCGGGTCGAGCGCCGGCTTCGGCGTCCGGCTCGGCTATGACACCGGCGCCGGCCGTGTCTTCGTGCTGGAATCCTTCGAGAACGCCCCCGCCCTTCCCGTCGGGATCGACCGCGGCACCGAGCTGCTGTCGATCAACGGCACGTCGGTCGCCAGCCTGATGGCATCGGGTGGACCCAATGCGGTGATCGATGCGCTGGGGCCGTCGGACCCGGGGGTGAGCCGGACGCTGGGCTTCCGCGATCTCGGCGGGGTGGAGCGCAGCGCCACCATCGCCAAGACCGAGTTCGCGCTCGACCCGGTCTCCGACCGTTACGGCGTCAGGATTCTCGACGATGGTACCGGCCAGGTCGGCTATATCAATCTGCGCACCTTCATCGTCGAGGATGCCGGACCGCAGCTGCGCGCCGCCTTCCAGCAATTCCGCGACGCCGGGATCGACCGGGTCATCCTCGACCTGCGCTACAATGGCGGCGGGCTGGTCTCGGTCGCCGAACTGCTCGGCGATCTGATGGCGCGGGGCCGCGAAGGGCAGGTCTTCAGCAAGACGATCCTGCGCCCCTCGAAATCGGCAGAGAACGAAACCGACCTGTTCGCGGCGCAGCCGCAGGCGATCGCGGCCACCAAGGTGGCGGTGATCGGGCGCGGCGGCACCGCTTCGGCGAGCGAGCTGGTGACCAATTCCTTCATCCCCTATCTCGGCAGCAATCTCGCGCTGGTGGGGACCAACACCTACGGCAAGCCTGTGGGGCAATTCGCCTTCGACCGGTCGGCCTGCGACGACCGGTTGCGCGCGGTGACCTTCAAGACCACCAATGCCGCGGATCAGGGCGAGTATTATCGCGGGCTGGCAGGGGTGGTTCCCAACACCTGCGCGGCCAACGACGGCATCGCGAACCAGCTGGGCGACCCGGCCGAAGCCTCGGTCCGCGTGGCGCTCGACTTTCTTGCGGGCCGCAGCTGCACGCCGATAGCCGGCGGGCAAGAGCGCGGCGTCCAGAGCGCCGATAGCCGCCGGGTGCTGCTGCAGCCCGATCGCCCGAGCGCCGCGCAGCGCGAGGTGCCCGGGCTGTTCTGACGCGAAAGACGAGGTGTTACTGGGCGGCGAGCGGCGAGGGCTGTTCGCCGCCGGTCTCCATCTCGACCAGCGCGGCGGCGATGACCTTGTCCGAAGGCGCGGGTTTCTGCACCAGCACGGCGTCGAGATCGCCCAGCCCCTTTTCGCTGCGGTGAAGATCACCCGAGTGGATGATGAAGGGAATGCCCGCTTTCTGCAGCCGCCGCGCGATCGGCACGCAGTCGGTCCCATGGAGCAGCGTGAAGTCGAGTACAGCCAGATCGATCGCGGGGACGCCCGCGTCGATCAGCGCCAGCGCCCGCTCGACCGAAGGGGCGCTGAGGTAATCGATACCGCGATCCTCGGCCGCCATCTCCAGATCCATCAGGATCAGCGGTTCGTCGTCGACGAGCAGAATGGTGAGTGGTTCGGCCAAGTGTCGTTCTCATCCTCGTAGCGGTATGGAGACAATGGCCTCGAACCCTTCCGGGTTCCATTTGCGCTCGATCGTGCCCGAAGCGGTGCGCAGGATCCGGTCGACGATCGCGCTTCCCGTTCCCGCTGCGACGGCGTCCGGATCGATGGCGGGGCCGCCGCGTTCGCGCCATTCGATCACCAGCGTCTCGTCAGGTTCGGGCGAGTTCCAGTCGACCGTCACCGAGCCCGTGTCGCTGGCCCAGGCGCCGTATTTGGTCGCATTGGCGGCGAGTTCGTGGAGCACCAGTCCGACGATCGAGACCACCGAGAAGGGTACCCGCGCGCCATTGCCGCGCAGTTCGAGCGGCGCGCCCTTGCGACCATAGGGGTCGAGGATCGCATGGATCGCATTGCCGATCTCGATCGTGCCGCTGGCGGCGTCGTCGAGCGTGGTCTCGTAGGCGCGACCCAGCGCCTGGATGCGGTCGTTGATCTCCGCCGCCTCGCGCTCGACCCCGCGCATCCGCCCGGTGACGTTGACGATGCCCGAGATCACCGCGAACATGTTCTTCATCCGGTGCGAGAGTTCGCGCGCCATCATCCGGGCATGCTGCTCCTCGGCGCGCGCCACCCGCAGATCGGTGACATCCCACTGGCTGCCGAAGAAATAGGCGAGCTTTCCGGTCTCGTCGTAGATCGGTCCAAGATGCAGCGCGTTCCAGAAGGTCGAACCGTCCTTGCGGTAGTTGAGCATCTCGACGATCACCACGTCCTCGTTGGCGAGCGCCTCGCGCATCGCGGCGACCGGCGCCGGGTCGGTCTTGGGACCCTGGAGGAAGCGGCAGTTGCGCCCGATCAGCTCGTCGTCCCGATAGCCGGTGAGCTCGCGGAAGGCGCGGTTGGCGAAGACGATGGGGTTGTCGGGCAGATGCGGGTCGGTAAGGCAGATCGACATCCGGGTCTGCGCCATCGCCTGCTTGAACAGCATGCCGGGCGAACCGGGGAAAGCATCCGCCGCGTGTTCGACGCCAAGCCGGTCGCTCGGCTCGTCGAAAGCCGTATAGGTCTGCGCCGGCCGGGTCGGCCTTGGATCGCTATCGTCTCTCACGCTTCACATCCTGTTCGCTGTCTCGGTCGCACGGGCGGAAATCTGCAAATAACATTTGTTGGTTCACGGTTCAGAACGACAATCGTTCCCTTGGCTTGCCCTGCCCGTCGGGGTTGGACGATTGACCCGCGGCGGGGTTCCCCCCATTGTCGGGTGATGGCGCGCCACCACACCACCTTCGCGGAATTCTGGCCCTTTTACCTGCGCGAGCATGCGCGCCCCCGGACGCGCGCCCTGCATTATCTCGGCACCTCGCTGGTCGTGGGGATCGCGCTCGCGGCGTTGCTGAGCGGGAACTGGCTGCTGCTGCTGGCGATGCCGCTGGCGGGCTATTTCTTCGCCTGGATCGCGCATTTCACGGTCGAGAAGAACCGCCCCGCGACCTTCACCTATCCGCTGTGGAGCCTGGGCGCGGATTTCAAGATGTGGTGGCTGTGGCTGACCGGGCGGATCGGTCCCGAGCTCGACCGCGCCGGGGTCCAGCGCGAGCGCTAGGCCAGCGCGGCGGCGATCGTCAGCGCACCCAGGCCGAGCGACAGCGGCAACCGCAGACCCATCCACCAGCGCGGCGCCAGCGCGCCGAGCCGGACATCGACGAGCGGGCTGATCAGCAGCCCCCCGCCCAGCGCGACCAGCGAGGGTTCGATCGGGCTTGCCCCGAGCAGCGGCGGCGCGAGCCCGGCAAAGGCGATCAGGCTGGGGAGCACCGCGGCGATCCACACCCAGCCATGCGTGCGGCGGCGCTGCGCGGCGGGCGCGCAGGCGGCGATCCCCCACCAGGTCCCGCCCAGAAAGGCAAAGATCAACCCGGCGTAGAGATAGGCCAGCAGCGCAGCCGGCTCGCGCCATTCGGGCGGCCCCGCATAGAGCGCCATGACCAGGCCGAGCTGCGGCAGGAGACCGGCGAGACCGAGCCGGCGGGGGAAATCGGGGACCGATTTCACGAGCCGGATCCGGTCGGAGCCGCGCCGCTCATGGCGCCTCGCTGCTCGCGAAGGGCTGGCGCTCGGTCCAGGCGCAGCCGAAGCGGGTCTCCTCGCCGATCCGCAGCGTGACCACGAAAGGGTAGCTCCGGTCGCTCATTCCGTCCGAGCACTCGCCCGGCGTCACCACCATGTCGAAGGGTGCGCCCTCGAGATCGCCGGCGATCGACAGGCCGTTGTTGCCCGCGAAGCGTTCGACCGTGATGGTGGTGCCCTCGGGGTTCTCCGGGGTGTCGTAGGTCAGCGTGCTGCCTGCGGTCTCGCCGCCCCAGAAGGGTTCGGTGCCGAGGAAGCGCACGGTCTCGTCGGCGGCGATGCCGTCGTAGGGATCGACCGAGCGCTCGGCCTCGGCGCCGCGCTGGCAACCGGCGAGCAGCAGCGGCAGCGCCGCGAGGGCCAGCCAGCGGCCGAGCGGCGAGCGGTGCGAAATGCGTGTCATCGGCATGGCGTGTCCCTTGCGCAGGGCCTCTCCCTGCCCGTCGCGAATGTCCCGCGCGCGCCAGAAACGCAAGAGGCGGGCCCTGCCGAAGCAGGACCCGCCCTTGTGTCGTCCGGGTGGTGAGCGCCGATTACTCGGGCATCAGAACCGTATCGATCGAGTGGATCACGCCGTTCGAGGCGTCGACATCGGTGCCGGTCACGGTCGAGGTGTTGCCCGCCGCATCGGTCAGCACGACATTGCCGTCGACCAGGGTGGCGGTCAGCGTGGCGCCGTTCACCGTGGTGAGCTCGTAGCCTTTGGTGCCGGCGGCTTCGATCGCCGCGGTCAGAGCGGCGGCCATCGTTTCGCCTTCGACGACGTGGTAGGTGAGGATGCCGGTCAGGTCTTCACGGCCCGCTTCGCTCATCAGTTCGTCGCGGGTGGCCTGCGGGATCTTGTCGAAGGCCGCATTGGTCGGCGCGAACACGGTGTAGGGACCCTCGCCCGACAGCGTCTCGCCCAGTTCGGCGGTGGTGACGGCGGAGACCAGCGTCGAGAACTCGGGGTTGCCCTGCGCGACCTGGACGATGTTGTCGGTCTCGCCGACCATCGCGGCGTCGTCATTGGCCATCTGGTCGGCCATGGCGGCATCGTCCATCGCGGTGGTGTCGGCGGGCTCTTCGGCGCAGGCGACGATCGCCAGCGAGGCGGCGGAGGCGAGTGCAATTGCGAACTTGTTCATAGGAAGTGTCCTTCTTTCGGAGGGTGGCGCGAACGGCCAATTATGCGGCGTGTGATCCGCGCCCTCGGCCCACCTACGGCTCAGACCGGGGGTGGTTCCGAAAAGGGCGAAAATAAGGCAGGCCGATTTTCGCAACCCTTGTCGAGCGGCTCGCAAACCGGCGCTGTTCCTCAGGCGCAGCCCTCGACCCAGGTCAGTTCGGGCAGCGCGCCGACATGGATCAGGCTGACCCTCCCGTCGGTGTCGATCTCGAAATGGAGCCGCGCCTCGGCGCCCGGCTGGGTGAGATACTTGCCCGGGGCGGCGAGATATTTGTGCGGGCTCTCCTCGAAACCGGGGAAGGCGGCGCGGACCTCGGCCTCGCTCGCGCCCGGCGCGATCCCCTCGGCCAGCGTCACCTCGGAACCGTCCGAGACGGTGATCCGGCGCACCTCGTCATCCACGGTCATGGCGTGGACCCCGGGGTAGCCGGGCGAGGTCACGGTGCGGCAGGTGCTGCCCGGGATCTGCGC
>JAHJWA010000316.1 GCA_018828205.1 Alphaproteobacteria bacterium | reverse complement strand
CCATCGGCGGCGAGCGCATAGGCGCCGCCCCAGCCGGCGAGCACCGCGACATATTGCTCGCCCGCGACGGTGTAGGTGATCGGCGGCGCGACGATCCCGGTCTGCGCCGCGAAGCTCCACAGCTTGCTGCCATCGGCGGCGTCATAGGCGCTGAACTCGCTTGAGGAATTGCCCTGGAACACCAGGCCCCCGCCGGTCGCCAGCAACCCGCCGTTCCACGGGCCGGGGAATTCCACCTCCCAGCGCGCCTCCTGTTTCACCGGATCCCAGGCGATCAGCCTGCCCTTGACCGTGCCATAGACCTCGCGGCGGATGCCGAGATCCGGGGGCAGGTCGCCCGCGCCCAGATCGAAGCCGACGTTGAAGCCGCGCGCGCGGTCGGGCTTCCAGCCTGCCTCGGGGGCGTAGATCGAGGCCGCCTCGAAGGCGGGGATATAGACCAGCCCCTCGCCAGGGTGGAAGGCCATCGGGTGCCAATTGTGGCCGCCCAGCGGGCCGGGCATCACCAGCGCCGGCTCGCCCGTCACATCGATCCGCGCTTCCTCGTTCTGGACCGGGCGCCCCTCGGCATCGATTCCCGAGGCCCAGTTCTGCGGGATATAGGGCTCGGCGGAGATGAACTCGCCGGTCGCGCGGTCGAGCACGTAGAAGAAGCCGTTCTTGGGCGCCTGCATCAGCACCTGCCGCTCCTCGCCGTCGATCGCAATGTCCGCGAGAATGATGTGCTGGGTGGCGGTGTAGTCCCAGGTCTCGCCCGGGGTGGTCTGATAGTGCCAGACGTATTCGCCGCTGTCGGGGCGGATCGCGACGATGCTCGAGAGATAGAGATTGTCGCCTTCGCCGCGGCCGTCGGGGCCGGGGCTGCGATAGGCGCGGTTCCAGGGGCTGCCGTTGCCCACGCCGATATAGAGCAGGTCGAGCGCGGGGTCGTAGGCCATCGAATCCCACACCGTGCCGCCGCCCCCGATCCCGCTCTCGCCGCCCAGCACATCGCCGCTCCAGGTTGCGGCGGCGGCTTTGAGGTATTCGGGCGCGTCCTCGTCCTCGTCCTCGTCGCCCGCGGGGACGGTGTAGAAGCGCCACAGCTCCGCGCCATCGGCCGCGTCATAGGCGGCGATATAGCCGCGCACCCCGAATTCGGCGCCGCCATTGCCGATCAGCACCTTGCCGTCGATCACCCGCGGCGCACCGGTGATGGTGTAGGACTGCTCCTGGTCGACGGTGACCTTCTCCCACTCGACCGCCCCGGTGTCGCGATCCAGCGCCACCAGCCGCCCGTCGAGCGTGCCCAGGAACAGGCGGTCGCCCCAGGCGGCGAGCCCGCGGTTGACCACGTCGCAGCAGGCCTTGACCGCGGTCTCGCCGGGCACCTGCGGGTCGTATTCCCACAGCGGCTCACCGGTCGCGGCGTCATAGGCCTTCACCTTGCTCCAGGCGGTGGTGACGTAGAGCTTGCCGTCGATCACCAGCGGGGTCGCCTCCTGCCCGCGCGCGGTGTCCATATCGGCGAACCAGGCGAGACCCAGATCGCCGACGGTGTCGCGGTTCACCTGTTCGAGCGGGGAGAAGCGCTGTTCGGAATAGGTGCGCCCGTGGGTGATCCAGTTGGCCCAGTCGTCGCCGGCGTTGACCAGTTCGATGGCGTCGATCCCGCCGTCTGTTTCCTGCACCGCCATCTCGCCGCAGCCGGCCAGCGCGAGCATCGCCAGCGCGGCATATCCCCAGTTTCGCATGTCACCCTCTCCCCGGGCGCCGGTGTCCGGCTGCCTCGCATCCATCCTGCCCCTGCCTGCAGGACTTGTCCATTCGGTCGGTCCAGCTTTTCAATTGTGCGAGCGGCGCAGCATGGGGTAGGCTCGCCCTCTATTAGGGGAGCGAATGCGCATGGGTGGTCTGATTTTCATGGGTCTGGCGGTGCTGGTGCTGGTCATCTTTCTGATGATGGCGGTGCGGGTCGTCAAACAGGGCTATGTCTACACCATCGAGAGGCTGGGCAAATACACCATGGCCGCCGAGCCGGGCCTGCATCTGATCATCCCGCTGATCGACCGCGTCGGGCGCAAGGTCAATGTGATGGAACAGGTGCTCGACATTCCGGGGCAGGAAATCATCACCGCTGACAACGCCATGGTCGGGGTCGATGCGGTGGTCTTCTTCCAGGTGCTCGACGCGGGCAAGGCGGCCTATGAGGTCTCGAATCTCTACCAGGCGATCATGGCGCTCACCACGACCAATCTGCGCACGGTGATGGGCAGCATGGATCTCGACGAGACGCTGTCCAAGCGCGACGAGATCAACGCGCGGCTGCTCTCGGTGGTCGATCACGCGACCTCGCCCTGGGGGGTCAAGATCACCCGCGTCGAGATCAAGGACATCCGCCCGCCGCTCGACATTTCCGAGGCGATGGCGCGGCAGATGAAGGCCGAACGCCTCAAGCGCGCCGAAATCCTCGAGGCCGAGGGCGACCGCGCCTCGAGTATCCTGCGCGCCGAGGGCGACAAGCAGTCCGCCATCCTCAAGGCCGAGGGCAAGCGCGAGGCGGCCTTCCGCGACGCCGAGGCGCGCGAGCGCGCGGCGCAGGCCGAAGCCAAGGCGACCGAGCTGGTCTCCGATGCCATCGCCCAGTCGGGCAACCAGGCGATCAATTATTTCGTCGCGCAGGAATACACCAAGGCGATCGGCAGATTCGCCGACAGCCCCAACGCCAAGACGATCCTGTTCCCGGTCGAGGCGACCCAGCTGATCGGCTCGCTGGGCGGGATCGGCGAGCTGGTCCGCGGGACCTTCGGCGATACGCAGGGCACGGTCGATACCGGCACCCCGATCCCCCCGTCGCGCCCGCAGCGCCCGCAGCCGGTGCGCCGCGCCAGCGTGCCCTCCTCCAACGACCCCGCGCAGGGTTGAGCGCCGCATGGACGGAATCGAGCCGCATTGGTACTGGTTCGCCGCCGGGCTGATCCTGGGCGGGCTCGAGATGGTCGTGCCCGGGGTCTATCTGATGTGGCTGGCGATGGCCGCGCTGGCGACCGGGGTGATCGCGCTGATCGCGGTCCCCTCGCTCGCGGTGCAGGTGACCTGCTTCATCTTCCTGTCGCTGATCTTCGCCTTTTCCGCGCGGCGGATGCTCAAGGATCGCCCGATCGTCAGCTCGGATCCGCTGCTCAACAACCGCGGCGGACGGATGACCGGGCAGACCGCGCTGGTCACGCAGGCGATCGTCTCGGGCAGCGGAAGGGTCAAGGTGGGCGACAGCGAATGGATCGCGCGCGGGCCCGATGCGGCGCTGGGCGAGCGGGTGCGCATCACCGGCAGCGACGGCTCCGAGCTGCTGGTCGAACCGGTGGCGTTGATCATCGAGCAGGACCCCGCGGGCGAAGCCTGACGCGGAGCGAAAGGCTCAGGACGCGGCGCGGTCCGAGAAGCGCCCCTGGCGGCGATAGCGCACCATCCACTTGTCGAGGAACAGGCCCAGCGGCTTGGGCGTGATCCCGAGTTCGGCAAAGCCGGGATGCTCGCCCGAGACCACGCTGCCCTGCTTGAGCAGCGCCCACTGATCCTTGCCCATCGGCGTGCCCGGGAGCGAGGCGAAGGCGCCCGAGACGCCGTCGGGCATCGCCAGGAAGCTGCGCTTGCGCCGCTGGGCGGCGGCGATCCGGCGGTTGATCTCCATCATCGTCAGCGTCTCGGGTCCGCCCAGCTCGAAGGTCTTGCCGCCGTACTGCGCAGGATCCTCGAGCGCGACCGCGACCGCTTCGGCGACATCGTCGACATAGACCAGCTGCAGCTTCGCCTCGGGGCCGAACACCGGCAGCACCGGCACGAAACGGATCATCTGCGCGAACATCGCCAGGAAGTCGCCGTCCTTGCCGAACAGGATCGAGGGCCGCAGCACGGTCGCCTGCGGGAAGGCGGCGCGCACGCGCTCCTCGCCGAGCTTCTTTGCGGTCGCGTATTCGATCTCGGGCTCGCCCGCCGGCTGCTGCGCGATCGCGCTGACATGGACGAAGCTCGCGGCGCCGTTCGCGGCGGCGGCCTCGGCCATCCACCCCGCGCTTTCGCCCATGATCTGCTTGAGATTGCCGTCGAAGGCGCCGACCAGATTGACCACCGCATCGGCGCCCGCGATCGCCCGGTCGACGCTCTGCCGGTCGGTGACATCGCAGCGCGCGAACTGGATCTGCCCCAGATTGGCGAGCGGCTTGAGGTTGAACGCCCGCTCGGGATGGCGGCTGGCGATCCGCAGCCGCGCGCCGCGCGCGAGCATGGCCTGCGCGACGTAATTGCCGATGAAGCCGCTCCCGCCCATCAGCACCACGAGTTTCCCGTTCAACGCGCCCTTGCTCGCCATGCTCGTCCTTCGTTGGATTGACGCGCCCGCCTCTAGCCGCAAGCACGCCGCCCTCGCAAGCGTTCCGCGCGGGCGGGCGACCGGTAAGCGGCGCAAACGCGCGAGCAGCGCGAAGTCGATTGACAAGGGTCCCCCCCCTTCGCTAGTGGCCCGCGCCTACCGACGGCACCGGACCAAGACGACCGGATTGCTGCAAACGTGCCCAGATGGCGGAATTGGTAGACGCACCAGCTTCAGGTGCTGGCGATCGCAAGGTCGTGGAGGTTCGAGTCCTCTTCTGGGCACCATTTCTCAATCCCATAACATCCCGAAAGGGTCGACAAAACGGCGGAAATCTGCCATTTTTGACCCTCACCGATCCCGGATTGTGTCAGCCGATTTCAGGTAATCCGGGGCCATGAAGTGCCATGCTAGGGGCGAAATGGCCCCGCCAAAAAGTGAGATGGCCCCATGACCCCGATGCCTCCACGCTGGTCCCTTCCAGGACTTGCTGAGGAGAATCGAAAATGGCGCTGACAGATTTGAAAATCCGTAACCTTCGTCCGTCGGACAAGGTCACCCAGCACACCGATGATCGAGGCCTGTACCTCGAAGTGCATCCCAGCGGTTCGAAGCTGTGGCGCTACAAATACCGATACGCAGGCAAGCAGAAGCGGCTTGCGCTTGGTCGCTATCCCGACGTCGGCCTCGCAGAAGCCCGCGCGAGGCGCGACAAGGCCCGTAAGAAGGTCGAAGCTGGCATTGATCCGCTGCTGGAGCGCAAGCGCGAGAAGCTCGTCGCTGCCTTCAGCGCCGCCAACACCTTCGGCGACATCGCGAAGGAGTACATCGATAAGCGTGTAGCGGAAGGGCAATCGGAAGCGACGACCCAGAAGGCCAACTGGCTGCTGGAGCAGCTCAAGCCACTTTGGACCTTCCCGGTTACCGACATCAAGCCTGTCGACCTGTTGGCTGCGCTGAAGCGCGTCGAGGCTCAAGGCAAATATGAAACAGCGCGGCGCTGTCGTTCCTTTGCCGGTCGCGTGTTCCGCTACGCCGTGGCAACAGGGCGCGGCGAAAGTGACCCGAGCGCGATCCTGCGAGGGGCGCTGGTGGTGCCGAAGACCAAGCATCACGCCGCGATCATCGATCCGAAGCAGCTGGGCGAATTGCTGCGCGCCATGGACAGCTACAGCGGTCACAAGATTTCCCGGCTCGCCATGCAGGTCTCGCCCCATGTCATGACGCGCCCGGGTGAGTTGCGCATGGCGGTCTGGTCAGAGTTCGACCTCGACAACGCGGTATGGAAGATCCCGGCCGAGCGTATGAAAATGCGCCGCCCGCACGAGGTTCCCCTATCCCGTCAGGTCCTCGCCTACCTGCGCGAGCTCTTCGAGCTTACCGGACCTGAAGGCTATGTCTTCCCGGCTTTCCACACCTGGCGGCGTCCGCTGAGCGAAAACACAGTCAATCAGTGTTTCCGGCGGATGGGCTACGCCGTAGGCGAGGTCACCGCTCATGGCTTGCGAACCACCGCTTCGACCCTTCTCAACGAAAGCGGCAAGTGGTCGCCTGATGCGATCGAGCGTTCGCTGGCTCATTCTGACACCAACGCCATTCGCGGCACTTACAATCGTGGCCGCTACTGGGATGAGCGTGTCGCGATGCACCAGTGGTGGAGCGACTATCTCGACGAATTGCGGGCGGATGTCTCTAATGAGCCCGTCAGGAAACTCAGGGCACGGGCCTAGCGAGGACCCTACTCGACTTTCTTTGTTTTCGCGGCCTCGGCGGTAGTCTCTTCACGATAGCCGACCGGGTCTGTGATCCAACGGTTGATGGCGGACTCCCGCCAACCTGCGCCGTGCACGCTGATCCTGACCTGGCTTGGGAATGTGCCTTCGGCGATCTTGCGGTAGACCGTAGAACGGGAGAGGCCCGTCCGGTCGAGAACCGTCCTCAGGCGGATAATCCTGTCGGTTGAAGTTGTCATGAGACTGGCTTCCATCGGTTGGCTGCAAATGGCGTTCCCCGGAAGCAATAAGGCGAAGATGGCCCACGAGGTGCAACCAGAATTTCGCATCTGCAAACAACAGCGACGAAACGGATAGTTTGGGCGCGAGGTCGAGGCCAACCTTTGCCAGTGAGCTGATCTCCTACCCGGTCCTCATTCTAATCTTCAAAGGGCAGTTCTATGCCCATTTCCCGCAGGAGCATCCTGCCAAGATAGGAAATCTGGATCCTGCCCTTAAACCCGCCCGCCTTCGCGTCGAACTCGGGAAACTGGCCTTTTTTGACGTTGCCGAAGTTTTGCTCCAGCAGCCCCATTCGCAACAGATGATCCCTGCCCAGCTCGTAAAGGTGGTTTTGTTCTATCGCTGCCCGGCCCGCGCCAAGGTGCGGCGGGTCCGGTCTGTTAATTGCATCGAAGGCGTTCCGATCTCCGCCCGCGTAGCTGCGGCCATAGGCTGTCAGGATCGCCGCTTCGTCACCGTCAATCTCCCCGAGCAGCTCCATCAGGCGTTTGCGACGGATAATCTCCGCGTCGTCAGCCGCCAGTCCGCGCACGACAACTTCGACAATCTGACCAATGCGTTCGAAGGATGTTGCCCGCGCCGCCTGAAATCCACCACGCTCGATCAGGTCGATCTTTTCAGGGTCGGCGAGCGCCGCTTTCGCATTCGCTTCCTCCATGGCCGCCATGCGCTCTTCGAGCAGACGCAGATATGCCACGATTCTGTCCTGCCGGAGGCCGGGAATGACCTCTGTCACCAGCTCGCCCAACAAGCCGCCCGCGAAAGGCACGGCAGCCAATGCTCCCCGTGTCGCTGCTACCAAGCGGTCCCTGGCATTGGCGTTTAAATCGTCGCTCATTGGCCCCCTTTCAGCGGCTGCTTTTTGCGACAGACTTTTGCGACGCGCAACCCGCTGAAAAACGGTCACCCAAAATGCTGTATCAAAAGCGAACCCTTTTACATAACTGTATGGCGTCACTTGACACCGCACACTCGTCTCTGGTAAACATTGTATATGAAGATCAAAAACGTGATCCATAAGGGACTGCGCCGCTTCATCGAAAAGGATGACGCCAGTGGGCTACAGCCCGCCGCAGTATCAAAGATCAGGCGCATGGTCTCTTTCCTCCAAGACATGGAGCAAGAGGACGAGTTGCGGACTGTGCCCAGCTGGAAAGCGCACCTGTTAAGCGGCGATCGCAAAGGCACATGGAGCCTGTTCGTCACGAAAAACTGGCGGATGACGTTTCGGATCGATCAGGACGAGATTGAGATCATCGACCTGGATTACGAAGATTACCACTAGGAGGTGGCTATGAACGCAATTTCTGGATTCCGCATGAAGAGCCCGGCCCATCCTGGCAGCTTCATCAAGCACGACATTATTGAGCCGCTCAACCTGACCGTCACTGCGGCAGCAGAGGCCCTAGGTGTGACGCGCGCAACGCTTTCGGCGTTGTTGAATGAGCGAGCGCATCTATCGTCCGAGATGGCGTTGCGGGTCGAGAAAGCCTTTGGCGTGTCGATGGATACGCTGATGCGGATGCAGAACAGCTATGACATTGCTCAAGCCCGCAAGCGGGAAAGTGAGATTGAGGTGGCGCCATTCAAGGGCAAGCCGATTGATCCGCAGCCGGCGATTATTTGACAGAAAAAAGCAGGAATCAAGGACGCGTGCTAACGCGCAGGGGGATTTTGAATGAAGAGTTTGCTTGAACAGCTGCCATCAATCGTGGCCGAAGGAAAACGCGAAGCCGAACGAATGATGGAGCGAGCGGAAAGCAGCTACCGCCTGGGCATACAAACGCGCGAATTAGTCATTCCATCAAAAGACAGCAATTGGCGCGATCTTTTCCTTCATGAGGCCAAGGCATCCGAGAACGTCTCTCTTCACGAACCCAATCGCCTAATATACGGCGACAATATGCTAGCAGTTGCTGCCATTCTAGCGGATGGTGATAAATCGATACGAGGAAAAGTAGATCTAATTTATATAGATCCGCCATTTGATAGCAAGGCTGACTATCAAACTAAGATAAACATCCTTGACGGAGACCTACAACAGAGGCCTACCGCTATAGAGCAGTTTGCATATTCTGATACGTGGCGAGATGGAACTAAATCGTATTTAGAGTCATTGGTTCCTTTGTTGTTTCTTCTGAAAGAATGCCTTTCAGATTCAGGTAGCATATACTTGCACCTTGGAAAAACTGTATCTAATTATGTCAAAGTAGTAGCGGATAGTATTTTTGGAGCAGATAATTTTCACAACGAAATAACTTGGAAGCGGTCTCACGCTCATGGAGATACTGGGCAAGGCGCAAAGCACTTTGGCAGAGTTACAGAATCAATATTCTATTACTCTAAAGGAAGCCCGATATGGAATCCTGCCTACACCGCTTATACGCCTGAAATCCTAGCTCGAGATTATAAATACACAGAGGAAAAGACTGGAGAGCAATATCGATTGATGCCGGTAGACGGTCCTGGCGGGGCAGCCAAGGGGAATCCATTTTATGAATTTCTTGGCGTCAAAGGATATTGGAGATATTCGCAGCAAAAAATGCAAGAGCTGTACGAAGCAGGAGAGATTGTCCTATCAAAAACTGGCAAATCTCTCAGCCGGAAAAAGTATCTAAAAGATGCAAAGGGGACACCAGTTACCGAGCTTTGGGACGATGTTAACCGGATAAGCCCAACCTCTCGGGAGCGTCTTAACTATCCGACCCAGAAGCCAGAGGCCCTTCTTGAACGGATCATATCTACGTCGTCTAATCCCAATTCCATTGTTCTAGACTGCTACACCGGCTCCGGAACTACGGCGGCAGTGGCCGAGCGCCTCGGTCGGCGATGGATCGTCGTTGATCTTGGGAAACCAGCTTGCATGGTTTCTCGTAAGCGCATGATTGACCAAGATGCTAAGCCATTCTTGTATCAGCACATTGGGGATTATCAGGTTGAGCAAATGCGCTCAACGATGGGTAGCAAGTTTCGCATCGGCGACCTTGCGGAGATCGTGCTCGGCCTCTTTGGGGCGCTACCGCTTCCGGTTGAGGAAAACCCAAACAAAAACATGGGGCGGGTCCAGGGGGGCAAAACGCTCGTGCTGGCGGATAGCCCCAATAAAATGACAGGCCTTACCACCCTGCGTCGCGCGATCGAAATCCGCGACAATCTCATGGGAGGATGGGACAAGGTCATTGTACTGGGCTGGAATTTCTCGCCCACAATTGGTCACGATATCGAGGCCCTAGGGCAGGGCGATCGGCTCGAAGTGCTGGTGATTCCGCCTGACCTGCTCGACCGTCTCAAGAAGAAGGGGCACAAGCTTAAGGCCGACGAAGTCCGGTTTTCGTCGCTGCAGTATCTCAAGCTGGGTGAGGTGCAGCGCGAGCAAACAGGGGAGGGGGAATCTCTTTCCGTGGCGATCGCGAACTATGTTCTGCTCTCGCCTGAAGCGCTCAATCTCGATGATGCCAATCGGGAGAAATTGCAGAAAGTCATCAACGCCGATCCGATGGCCTTGATCGAATATTGGAGCGTCGATCCCGACTATGACGGGGAAGTGTTCCGTTCGGTCTGGCAGGACTATCGCGGCAACACCGAAAATGACGAAGACCCCTATCGTGTTGTCACGAAGGCACGGTTGACCGGCCTTCCGAGGAAGGATGGCAAACGCCGTATTTGCGTCCGTGTTGTCGATGTGTTCGGTTTCGAAGCCGAAGCAACCGTCGAGGTGGCATGATGGCGAGCATCAACGATCTGACACTGGCCAAAAGCCTGACGACAAAAGTCGAAGAGGCCTGCGTCGGCTTGGAGAATGGCGACGCGCCGATCCTTGATCAGGTTTCGGAGATGACGGCGGAGCTGCTGAAATGGTGGTTCCAGTCCGATTTTCAGGACGCGCGTCAGTTCAATTTCCACCCTGGGCAGCGCCAGGCCCTGCTTAATGTGATTTACGCCCACGAGGTGCTGGGCATCGATACGCTGCAGGACCTCTATCAGGTCGCTGCACCCGAGGTGATGCTGGCAAGCGCAAAGGATTCCGAAGTGATCCGCGCGCCCAAGAATGCTTACCCGAAATACTGCCTCAAGATGGCGACCGGCACTGGCAAGACCTGGGTGCTACAAGCCCTCATGATCTGGCAAATTTTGAACGCCAATCGGGCCCCTGAGAATGGGCGCTATACGAAAAACTTCCTCATCGTTGCGCCTGGGCTGATTGTCTATGATCGGCTGCTCGATGCCTTCATGGGCAAAGAGCGCGATGCAAAGCGTGATTTCACAATCTCCGATCTCGCGATCTTCCAAGAGTTGTTTATTCCCGATGCATATCGCGATGAGGTTTTTCGATTTGTGCAGGGCGCGGTGTGCCCAAAGGAGGACATTGGCCGGAAGGTCACCGCGGGCGGCATCATCGCCATTTCAAACTGGCACGTTCTATCTGAGGAGGGCGAGCCGCTTGAGGAAGACATCGACACGCCCGGTCATTCAGCAGACCCAAAAACGATCGCGCAGAGTGTCCTGCCTCTCACACCTGGCACAAGCAAAGGTAATGATCTCAACGTCCTGAACCGACGGTACGAACGCGGCGGCATCCTTTCCTACCTTAAGGATTTACCCGCTCTCATGGTTTTCAACGATGAGGCGCACCACATCCACGAGTTCAAGCGTGAAGGGGAGGTGACGGAGGTCGAATGGCAGAAAAGCCTAAACCTAATCGCCGAGCCAAAAGGTAATCGCTTCGTGCAGCTCGACTTCTCAGCCACGCCCTACAACGAGGTAGGAACGGGCAAAAAGTCTCGTAAATCGTACTTCCCGCATATCGTCGTCGATTTCGACCTCAAGACGGCTATGAAGGCCGGTCTGGTCAAGTCCCTTGTCCTCGATAAGCGATCGGAAATTGGCGCGCTCAGCAACGAAGAGCTCGATTTTAGGGCAGATCGTGACGAGAACGGCAATCCGATGCTCTCCGAAGGGCAGCGGATCATGTTGAGGGCGGGGCTCACGAAGCTCCGCAAACTGGAAGCAGATTTCGCCAACCTCGACCCCGAAAAGCACCCCAAAATGATGGTGGTATGCGAAGACACCACCGTGGCGCCTTTGGTGTCTCAGTTCATGCAGCTGGAAGGGCTTTCAGATGACGAGGTGCTACAAGTCGATTCCAACAGAAAGGGCGAGCTGAAACCGGACGAATGGAAGCTCCTGCGCGAGCGCCTTTTTGACGTAGACCGGCATAGATCGCCGCGCGTCATCGTCAGCGTCCTGATGCTGCGTGAAGGCTTCGACGTAAACAATATCTGCGTCATTGTGCCTTTGCGCGCTTCGGGTGCCGGCATCCTTCTGGAGCAAACCATAGGACGCGGCTTGCGTCTCATGTGGCGCGGCAATGAATATGACGACATCAAGCGCGAGAACCGGCAGCTGATCCACACCGGTAAGACACCCAATAACATGATCGATATTCTCTCGATCGTGGAGCACCCGGCATTCCAGGGCTTTTATGACGAGCTGATCCAAGAAGGCCTTGCTGCGGAATCGGATGACGATGACGACCAGGATAGTAGCTCGACGGGCGACCTGATCTCTGTTGGCCTGCGCCCTGGTTTCGAGGAATATGACTTCGCGATTCCCTTCATCTTGCGAGAGCAGGTTGAAGAGCTTGAAGATACGCAGATCGACCCGTCGTCCTTGCAGCCCTTCGGATCATTCTCGCTTGACCAACTGAAAAAGCAGCTGGGCCAGGGCGAAAAGTTTCATTCGGAAGATGTTCAGGCCAAGACCCGCTTTGGAGATTACCGCGTGCATGGCGGCGTCATGACGGCCACCGGCTACAACGATTATCTTGCGAGGATCACTCGCAGGATCACCGAGGCGGTAACGCTTACAGAGACCACTGGGAGCTCCAAAGCTTTCGCGAACGCGAATAAATTTCCTTATATTCAGATCAACCGCGCAGAGCTTGCTGAGGGTATCGACGGCTTTATTCGTCAGTATCTCTTCAACCAGGATTTCGAGCCTCTGGTCGATGAAAACTGGCGGGTGCTGCTGCTCGATCCGGTGACCGAGCACATCATCAAGGTTTGGGCGCGGTCGATTCTTGAAGCCGAAGACAGCGTGATTGTTGCGGACGCCGAGGTCGCGCACCGTCGCATGTCAGAAGTGCCCAAGCTTGCGATGAGGGAGGGGTGCTCTCTGGCGGTCGAAAAGTCGATCTACCTGCGCCTGCCATACCCGTCACGAAACGGCAGGCTTGAGCTCGGCTTCATGGAAACCTGCGAGCGTGATGCCAGTGTCGATGCGTTCTGCAAGATCAATGAGCAGAAGCATACCTTTGCACGGCTTCGCTACATCAAGGAGGACGGCCTGCCGTCGTTCTACTCCCCGGATTTCCTCGTGAAAGCAGGGGGGGCGATTTATCTGGTTGAGACAAAAGCCCAAGGACAGCTGACGACGCCCAACGTGCTGCGGAAGCGTAAGGCGGCGGTCGGATGGTGCGATCGTATCAATGGTCTCGCACCCGAGCATCGCCAAGATGCCGAATGGCACTACGTGCTGCTTGGGGAAGAGACGTTCTACAACTGGCGAGACAAGGGCGGCTCGGTTGCTGAGCTACTTGCCTATGCTCGTCTCCGGCCTGTCGATGACAAACCGCAACCGAAATTTGCATTTTAAGGGGCTGGGCAGTGGATAGGGGCGCGCACTTTTTCAAATGTGATT
>JAHJWA010000048.1 GCA_018828205.1 Alphaproteobacteria bacterium | reverse complement strand
TACACCTCCACACCCTTCTCCGCCGAGCTGAAGGCCGAGGTGCTCGAGCGCATGCCCGGCGCGCTGATCGAGATCTATTCGATGACCGAGGGCGGGGTGGTGTGCCTGCTGGCGGCGCATGAGCATCGCGACAAGCTCCACACGGTCGGGCGGCCCGCACCGGGAAGCGAGCTGCTGGTGCTCGACGACGCGGACCGGCCGGTGCCGCCCGGCACGCCGGGCAATCTGGTCGGGATCGGCCCGGCGATGATGATGGGGTACAAGAATCAGCCGGGCAAGACAGCTGAGGGCTACTGGACCCACCCCGAGACCGGGCAGGTCTGGCAGCGGATGGGCGATATCGGCAGGCTCGACGCCGAGGGATTTCTCGAGCTGGTCGGCCGCGCCAAGGACATGATCATCTCGGGCGGGTTCAACATCTATCCGGTCGATCTCGAAGACGCCCTGATGGCGGAGGACGACGTGGTCGAAGCGGCGGTGATCGGGGTGGCATCCGAGCAATGGGGCGAGACCCCGGTCGGCTTCGTGGTGCTGGCCGAAGGCGCGCGCGAGGTCGAGGCGATTCGCCATGCGGTCAACGCGCGGCTGGGCAAGACCCAGCGGCTGGCGCAACTGCACGCGCTCGAGGACATGCCGCGCAGCCATATCGGCAAGCTGCTCAAGACCGAATTGCGCGAGGAAGCACTGCGCCGGGGCGGCCAGACTGACCGGTAAAAGGCCGGGCTCGAAGCCCCGGTTTGGCGGGGGCTTTCGAGACGCGGCCACCATCGGGAGGGTGGGAGAGGGAGAAGGGGGCCGCGTCTCTACTCGCTGCCATATCGCCTTGCGGGACCGATCGCCGATCGGGGGGGAGAGGATCGCTGGTTGCGACCGGTCTCACCGCAAGGAAGGCCGGAACCCCTGCACGACGTCGCGCATCGTGGCGGGTTCCGAACGTGTCGACCGGGAGGGGGGACATCCGCTGGTCGACTTGAGGGCTGTAATAATGTTGCAACCTTGCGCACGAAAGTGAGAAAACATCCAGGTGAGTTGCGGTTAGCGCAACACAGGATTGCTCGGGCAGAACCCCCTTTTTCATTAACCTTTTTCCGCCATCGCAGGCCGGTCAAAGATTCGGATGCAGGACCATAATGGTAAACGTACTTAGCGAGGGTCGGGCGGAAATACTTGGGTTTGCAAAGGGCGGCGAACCGAACGAATCGGTAGCCAGGCGCGCGTTGCGCGCCATGCGCCGCCATCTGGGTCTGCAGGTGGCCTATGTTTCGGAATTCATCGGCGACATGGCGGTCTACCGCGAGGTCGATGCACCCGGGCTGGAGCACCTGATCAAGCCGGGCGACGAACGCTCGCTCGACGATGTCTATTGCCGCCATATCCTGGCGGGCCGGCTACCCGAGCTGATGCCCGATACCGCCCGTTTTCCGCTCGCAGCCGGGATGCCGATCACCGCCGCGATCCCGATCGGGGCGCATGTCAGCGTGCCACTCGTGATGCCCGGCGGCGAGACTTATGGAATGTTCTGTTGCCTCGGGCCCGAAGCCGACGACAGCCTCAACCATCGCGACCTTGCGATGATGAAGAGCTTTGCCGAGCTCACCGCCTTCGAAATTGCGCGCGAGCGCCAGTCTGGCCGGGAACTTGACGAATCCCGCGCGCGGATTCGCGACGTGATCGACGATGAACAATTCGCCATGGCGTTCCAGCCGATCTGGAGCATCGCTCGCGATGGTCCGATCGGTTTCGAAGCTCTGTCCCGCTTTTCTCCCGAGCCCGTTCGCTCACCCGATCTCTGGTTCGGCGAAGCCGCCGATGCGGGTCTTGGCGCCGAACTCGAACTCGCGGCAATCCATTGCGCGCTCAACGAGAGCCACGCGCTCCCCGCCGACACCTATATCGCGCTCAACGCCTCGCCCGCGACGATCGCCGGCGGCAGACTGAGCGACATCGTCGCACGGGGGCGCGGGCGCCAGATCGTGCTCGAGATCACCGAACACGCGCATATCGAGGATTACGCAAGCTTCGCCAAATCGCTCGAACCGCTTCGCGCGCAGGGAGTCCGGCTCGCGATCGACGATGCCGGTGCCGGCTATTCCAGCCTGCGTCACATCCTCCAGCTCGCCCCCGATCTGATCAAGCTGGACCGCGCCCTGATCTCGGGAATCGGTATCGATGGGAGCCGCCGCGCGATGGTCGCGGCGCTGCTGGCCTTTGCCCGCGAAACCGGTGCCGATATCGTCGCCGAAGGCGTCGAGACGGCATCCGAACTGGCCATGCTGCGGGTGCTGGGGATCGATCTCGTGCAAGGGTACCTGATGGGGCGCCCGGTCTCCTGCGCAGAGGCGTTCCTGACCTTCGGCGACCGCTCCCGTGACACCCTTGGCAGCAGCGATTCCGCGCAGCGCGAAGTCGCCTGATCGATGGGCCCGGGCCATGCGCCCGGGCCATCACCCGTTTCCGGCGAGCCCGGTGCCGGGATCGGCCCCGGGGGCTGGGCCTCGACTTGCGCTATCGACTTGGCTGCCCCGCCCATTTAACGGGCAGCCATGACCATACAGCCCTCCGATTCCATCCTTATCGTCGATTTCGGCAGCCAGGTGACCCAGCTGATCGCGCGCCGCGTGCGCGAGGCCGGGGTCTATTCCGAAATCGCGCCCTACACGATGGCGGAAGAAGCCTTCGCGCGGATGAAGCCCAAGGGCATCATCCTCTCGGGCTCGCCCGCCAGCGTTCCCGACGACGGCAGCCCGCGCGCGCCCGCAGCGCTGTTCGAAGCGGGCATCCCGATCCTCAGCATCTGCTACGGCCAACAGGTGATGACGCAGCAGCTGGGCGGCGAGGTCCGTCCCGGGCACGAAACCGGTGAAGGCGGCGAATTCGGCCGCGCCTTCCTCACCGTCACCCAGCCCTGCGCGCTGTTCGACGGTCTCTGGGAAGTCGGCGAGCGCCATCAGGTGTGGATGAGCCATGGCGACAAGGTCACGCGTTTTGCACCTGGTTTCGACATCGTCGCCACCAGCGATGGCGCGCCCTTCGCGGTGATCGCCGACGAGGCGCGGCGCTTCTACGGCATCCAGTTCCACCCCGAAGTGGTCCACACCCCCGATGGCGCGAAGCTGATCGCCAATTTCACCCGCCACGTCTGCGGGCTGGCGGGCGACTGGACCATGGCC
>JAHJWA010000315.1 GCA_018828205.1 Alphaproteobacteria bacterium | reverse complement strand
TTGGATTTCCGCGGGGGCGCCGACAGCGACTCGATCTGGCCGCGACTGCGCAAATCGAGACCCGACCGCGGCTGCCGACAGGCGGTATCGTTCCCTGCGGTTCGCTCAGATCACCGCGAGCTGGCGGTTGGTCAGACCGCCGCCATATTGCTGCTGGAGCCGGACCTTGCGCTCGAGATCGTCGAGGATCGCGCCGCTGAAATCGACGCCGCTCAAATCCTCCATGAAATTGAGCCCCCCCGGCGTGTCGACATTGAGTTCCATCATCTTGTCGCCCGCGATGTCGAGGCCGGTCAGATACATGCCGTCGTCGATCAGCTTGGGGCCCACGATCTCGGCGATGCGCAGCGCGGTTTCGTCGGGCACCACCATTTCCACACCCCCGCCCGCGGAGATGTTCGAACGGTGGTCGTCGGTCTGGCTGAAGCGGTGGATGCAGGCGTAGGTGTCGGCGACCTTGAGCGGACGCCCGTTGAGGGTGATCATCCGCAGGTCGCCATCCTTGGCAGCGGGGAGATATTCCTGGACGATGGCGTAGCCATCGCGGATCACCGCCTCGACGATCTGGTTGAGGTTCTGGCGATTGCCCTCGTCGATGAGGAACACCCCTTGCCCGCCCGAGCCCTGCAGCGGTTTGATCACGCCCTTGCCATCATGCGCATCGAGGAAGCGGCTGATCTCGTCCGGCTCGCGGGTGATGCTGGTGGCGGGTCGGACCGTCTCGGGAAACCCTTGGAAATAGGTCTTGTTGACCGCGTCGGTGAGCTGGTTGGGATCGTTGAGCACGATCGTGTGCTCCAGTGACGCGAGCTGCGCGAACAGCAGGCCGGACGACGGGGCCCAGTTGCGCGTGGTCAGTTCGGCTGCGGGATCGCTGCGCAGCATCAGAATGTCGTAATCGGACAGGTTGATCCGGGTCCGCTCCATCGCCGGGTCCTGCAGATGCGCGAGATAGCTTGTGTCGTCGTCGAATTTGGCAATCTTGCTCACCGTCGCCATCGCGCAGATGCCGTCCTGCCAGTCGTAGATGAAATCACCGAGCCCGATCAGCGCGACCTCGTGGCCCCGTGCGACGGCTTTGCGCGCGAGCCGGATCGTCGTGTAATTATCCTGTTCGGTCGCGACTTCATTGACGACAAAGGCGATGCTGATGGTCGCGCCCGCATCCTTGCCCCGGGGCTTCCTCGCCGCTTTCTTCTTGGATTTGGCGTCGGTCATGATGGAGTGCTTTCCTGGTAGAATTGCGTCAGCGGGATCCGGCGCGCCTGGGCGAGCCGGTCAAGCGCGGATGGGTCTTGGAGATAGGGAGGGAGGATTTCGGGATGGTGCAGGATACCGTCCTCGATCAGCCTCTCGAGGCTGTGGAGATGCTTGAGCGCGAACTTGCCGAGGAAGAGTATCTCGAAATCTCCGCCATTGCGCAGATAGGCGAGAAGCTCCGCCAGCCCCTTGAGATAGAGTGCATCCTTGGTCAGCCCGCCGCCCCGTTTGGCGCGCAAGGCGGTATCGAAGGCCGTCTCGGAATCGATGTGATATTCTTCCGTCAGGCAGGCGTAGATTTCCGGCCCCGCTCGTTCCTCGACCGCCATATGCGCCGCGACGACCCGCGCGCCCAGCGTCCGAAGCCTCTGGGCGGGAAGATAGCCCGCCAGATATTCGGCCAGAACCGCCACCCCTTCCTGCAGTTCGTCGTAATCGGCGAGCCCCCCGGCCAGCGTATGCAGCGGCTGGTGGCGACCGTTGTGGCGGGTCACCGCATGGGTCCCGATCTCATGCTGGATCAGCGGGTTGATGCGCGAGCGCGAAGTACGAAAATCATGGGCGACGTGGAAATTGCCCTGCGACACATAGAGCGAAGTCCCGGGAGTGGGATCGACGACCACCTCGCATGCGAACTGCGGATGCCGTTTGCGATATTTCGCGACCTCGCCAAGCGCGACCGCGCAAATTTCCTCGGCCCCCGCGTCCTCCGGGTCAGGCTCGACCACGGGAACTTCCCGAAGCAGGTCGCGCGCCTCCTGCAGCAGTTGTTCGCTGACATTGCCGAACAGATCGAGGCTGGCGAGGATGAAGCCGTCCTTGCCGCGCATTCGCACCAGTTCGATCTGCTGATCGATCTCGCGCTGCTTTTCGAGCATCAGGGCCTGGAGCAGATCGTTCTCGATCTCGCGCACCGGCAGGGCGAACAATTCGCTGCGCAGGACGGGAGCATCCTGCTCCAGCCCCTCGCTGAACCGGCTGTCGGGCATGTGGCGGTATTGCGACCCCCGGAACCCCTCCCAGATCTCGGTGATGTTGACCGGCGTCAACCGCGTCAGCCAGTCGACTTTCTCGTCCATCCGGGCGAGTGCGCGGTCGACCTCGAGGGCTGCGGAGCACAGGCGCTGGCTGTGCGACGATTGCGATGTGTCCGAAGCGTGCATCACCGGCTTCCCGAGGAGGCCGCCAGCCAATCGCGCGCCTTTGCGACCCCGGCGTGAAACCCTTCGCGCAGATCTTGCAAGGCGAGAATATCGGCCTCGTGCCCCCACTCGTCCATGAATATCTTCTTGTATTCCAGGGTGATGACGCAGGCGGCATCGCCGTAGCGCGCGTGCAGCCACTCGGGGAAATTGCCGCCGTCTTCCCAGCGCACATTGACCCGAACATCGGGCGATTTGCCTCTCACCGGGCGCGAGCGCAGCCCCTGCGCGAATTGCTCGAGCAAACCGCCATAGACGTCCGGGTCGAGCGTGGTCGCACCCAGGTCGATATCCGGGCTTCCGGATTGCGGATCCGCCGTCCCGTCCGCGCCATTGCGGCGATGGTTGTAGCTGTGAATATCCAGAACGAGAATCCGCCCGTGTTCGGCAATCATGGCTTCGACGCGCTCGGCCATGAGATCGTAGAACCGCTGGTGGAGCCGAAGCGAGGCGTCGATCTCCTCCTGCGGCAGATCGGGGTTCCATATCCGAAGGCCCCAGGTGTCCTCCGGGTCGACCGTCACCGCCTTCTCCGCCGGGCGGTTGAGATCGAATTCGAAGCGCGAGCGATTGGCGCGAAAGACGGTGTCTCCAACCGGGAGAAAGAAGTCCGTAAGCGGATCCTCTTCGCGCAACCGCTCCTGGTTTCCGATCTCGAGCCAGGGGTGCAGCGAGGGTCGGATCGTGTGACCGGCATGGATGGCGGTGACCATGACCGGACCGGGCTGCACGAGCAGGTCCCAGGGTCCGGCCGCGCTCGAGCCCGGCTGTGAAGTGTCGGCGCCGGATTGTTCGTCGATCGGCAGCGGCTGGTTCTTGCGGCTTTGTTGCATGGGTTGCTAACGAGGCCGGGGCGGTGCCGTTCCTAGATGGCTCGAAGCTGGCTGCCGCTGCAATCGGGCAGGCTCACGATCGTCTCCTCCTCGCAGGGCCTGGGCGATCCTTTAAATTCGCTCGGTTTTCGTTCGGGGCCTTTCCGCCGATATCCCATTGAACCGCTGCAAGCCTGCCCGCGCGGACAGGCCGGGATCATGCGAGATAGGTAGGGTCGAAGAGCAGGATCAGATCCTCCGGCTCGCCGAGGATCGAAACGATATCGCTTTCACCAAGCTGCAGGTCGTGCCTCCCGATGACGAGCTTTCCTTCCCGCTCGATCGTCACGACCATACAGCTGCCGGGCAGGTCTATATCGCCCAGCCTCTGCTCCTGCTGCGATGCGAGCGCGGGGATTTCCGAAACCCGGTCCCGAACGAAGTGATCGTCGCGGACCAGTACCTTGGTCAGGTCCTTTTCATCCCGCGCCGCCAGCCAACGCTCTTCGAACCTGTCGCTCTGCGCCACCTCGGCGAGATGGCCGACGATCCGAAGATCCAGCCCCGCGGGCTCGCGAGGCAGGATCAGGTACATCAGCGTATGGACATTGCGCGAGCCGAGAATGTCGACCGTTGCGCGATCGCCGAAACGGAAGACGAACAGTTGGGACTCATCGAGGTCGGCGACCGATTTGTAGGCCAGATACATGTTCGGACGGATCGCATGGACATCCATCCGGTCGCCATCGAACACGGCGCGGATCGCAGCTTCGTCCATTCCGAAGCGCTGCTGCGCCACTTCGACCATCTCTTCGACCAGCCGCGCACGGTCGAAGCGTCCTTCGGTACGATCGAGCAAGGCCGAACGCGCGACGACGCTTTCGTAATTGAGGTTCTGCGGCTGGGTCTTCTCGTGAACGATCGTGGACAGCTCGCGCTCGATCCCGGCGTAGGTGCTGTGCCCGAGGTGGCGGTGCATATGGAAGATCGCCCCGCGCCGCTTGACGCGCTTCGAGGCGTGGAACTGGTAGTAAAGCCCGCAACCGATCGCGAGCATCGCGGTAAAGAGGATCGCCACCGCCCCCATTTCCAGAATGAGCCAGAACGCGAGCAGGACGCCGAGAAGGGGCACCCACGGGTAGAGCGGCGCTCGGAAGCCGGGTCGATAGCTGTCTATCCGGCTTTCCCGCATCACGATCACCGCGAGACAGACCAGGCCGAACAGCAGCAGCTGGAATGCGCTCGCGAGCTTGGCGACCGATTCCACGTCGAACACCAGCAACACCGCGATCATGGTGACGACGGTAACCACGATGGCCAGCGTCGGGGTGCCGCTGCGTCCCAGCACCCCCAGCCGCGCGGGCAGCAGCTTGTCTTTCGCCATTGCAAAGGGGTAGCGCGAAGCGGACATGATCCCCGCATTGCCCGTCGAGGCGAAAGCGGCAACCGCCGCCACGACGATCAGCGTGACCCCCAGATCGTAAGGCAGCCAGCCGAGGAAGGTCTCGCCTGCATCCGCCACCGGGGTGAGGCTCTCGAACAGGTCCTGCGGCGGCAGAACCGTCACCATGACCAGCGCGCCCAGCGTGTAGATCACCGTTGCGGTGAGCAGCGAAAGCACCATCCCAAGCGGGATATTGCGATCGGGGTTCTCGATCTCCTCGGCGACGCTGGCGACCTTGGTGAGGCCGGCATAGGATACGAAGACGAGACCGATCGTGGCGACGAAACCGGCGTAACCCTCGCTGAAAAAGGCGCCATAGGCGGGCTCGGGCGAGAGCACTTCGCTGACCCCCGTACGCGCCAGCCCGATCGTCACGAAGGCGGTCAGGATCACCACCAGCGTACCCACCAGAATGCGCTGCAGCAGCGTGGTTTCCTTCGCACCGAAGATGTTGAGAAGCCCGAAGGCGATGGTCAGCGCGATGGCGGTGATCGTGATCGGCAGGTCGACGTAGATCGCCAGATAGGCGCCCATCCCGACCAGCGCGAAGGCGCTCTTGAAGACGGTCGCGACCCACGAGCCTATCCCGCCGACCGTGCCCATCAACGGACCCATGCTGCGATCGAGGAAAAAATAGGCCCCGCCCGAGCGCGGCATGGCGGTCGCCAGTTCGGCCATGCAGAACATGGCCGGCAGGATCATCAGCCCGGCGACCATATAGGCAAGGTAGACCGAATTGCCCGTCTGCGCGGCTGCGATACCCGGCAGGAGGAACAGGCCCGAAGAGAACATCGCTCCCGTCGCGACGGCATAGACGTCGAACAGTTTGAGGCTCTTCGTCAGCTTCGGACGGTTCGCGGGATGCTCTGAATCGGCGATGTCCGTTCCTTTACGACCCATCGCCGGCATGGCCATGGCGAAGTTCGATATCGCCCGTCGTTTACGCTTGTGCAAGGCACGCAAGCGCCTCTTCTACGGACTCGAGAGCCGCGAGCGAGGTCGCTGCCTTTACTCGATCGGCTCACCGACCGGCCTGGCGTCGACATAGAGTTGCCGGCGTTGGACCGGACGCAGTTCGATGGTCGCGGAGTCGAGGTCTACGGCGCTTGGTTCGACAGGAGCTTTGGGGCGCGCGGGGTCATTCGACACCTTGCCCATATCGACGAGCGTCGAGGCGATATGCTCCCCGTCTTCGGCGGCGGTCACCAGCAGGAAGCGCTCTTTGTCGAGCCTCAGCAGCGCGCATTCGGATGTCGGCAAGCACAGCTGCCGGGCGGCGATCCTGTCCCAGATGGCCGGGGGCAACTCCAGATCGCCGGGAATCAAGCGGATGCGCGCAGCCAGTTCCGATGCTTCCTCGGCCGAGACGCTCCTGTCTCCCAGGGCCCAGCGATCATCGGCGTCGAGCGCCCTCCTTGCATCGTCGCGCCACGCGGAAGGCCCGGACCGGCTAATTTCGGCAAGCCGGTCTCGCCCCGCAGGGCCAAAGTCGAACGCCATCGCCGTCCAGTCGAACCGGGCAGGCTCGACCTTGCCTTCTTCCAGCCGGGCCAGCTGCGAGCGCGCGGAGATCGCGCCGAAGTCGAGGATCGGCAGCGCAAGCACCAGCGCCAATGCGCACAGGCCGATCGCAAGCCTGGTCTGCACCGGGCGCAGCGGGTCGTCGAAGTCGCGCCGCGCCTTGATGATCGCCCACCAGCCTCCGAGGCCGTAGATCGCGGCGACGGCGATGGCGATCGCGCCCCATATCCGCTCCGGGGTCCAGCCATATTGGTCGATCCGCAGACCCATGGCGAGCGCCGCCAGAATGGCGAGCGGCAGGATCACCGCGGTCAGCACAAGCGCGGACACCCGCAGCACGGCGTTCTGCGAACCATGGTCGCGGCTTTCCGCGATCACCGCGTTGACGAGCACGACCGCCCCGGCGCTTGCCGCCAGCAGGAGTGCGGTTGCCGACACCCAGCTGTCCCACAGCCCTTGCAGGCCGGTAAAGCCGATCGAGATCAGGAATGCGACGAGCGCGAAGGCGAGCACGGGGGCCAGAACCGAAAGCACGGCTGCCGCAAGCCCCTGCAGAGCCGGGACGAGCCGGTCGCGCTCGCGCAAGATCCCGACCGCGGCGCCAAAGGCGAAGCCTGCAAGGGTCCAGCCGAACCACCCCTTCTCCAGAAGCTCACTGAGCGCCCTTATGCCGATGAGGTCGAACAATCCGGCGATCAGCCATGCGAGCAGAAAGGTCAGTCCGGTGAAGAAGAGGCTGGCTGCGGCGATGATGGCATCGCCCCAGACATGCCCGTGCAATCGCGGGTAGGGGAACCGCCACGCAGCCTCGTCGCGGACGGTCTGGAACAGCGGCGCAGCCAGAAGGGTGGCGAACAGCCCCGAAAAATACGGCCATTCGAAGATGTCGCCCGAACGATCGTAGCTGGCGCTGAACCAGCCGACGAAGGCCGTGATCAGCCCCCAGAGCAGCGCGAATCCGACCGACCAGCTCCAGCGCAGGCGTTGGGTGGTCAGCGCGAATGCGATCGTGGCCACCGCGACGAAGGTCGCCAGCGCCTGCCTGTCCGGTGCAAGCGGGCCGGAGTAATCGTGGTCGGTCAGGAGCCAGAAGACGAGCCCCCCGATCCCGCAGACCGAAGCCATGATCCATGGCCGTAGCGGCCAATGCTTCATCTGGGAGCTTGGCCGCGCAAAATCCGCAGGATCGTTTTCCTACCGGAGCCGCGGCGCCATTCTGGGCGCGAGCGATGCGGAGGAGGAGGAGTTGGCAATTCATAACCAAACAGTTTGATATGATTTCTCTTCCAATCTTCCGCCAAAATCGCTCGCACAATCGTGGCCGTGCGTGTCAATCCGACGGCCTGGGTCTGCTATAAATCGGCCATCCTTGTCCAGCTCTTTCGAAGCGCCGAACAGGGCTTATCGGGACCACCTGCCGACCAATTTCGCTCGTCCTTGGAATGTCGCAGTGGACACGAAACGTCCCGTTGGAAAG
>JAHJWA010000314.1 GCA_018828205.1 Alphaproteobacteria bacterium | reverse complement strand
CGCGAATATGTCATCGACTACCTCACCAAGAGCTTTCCGGTGCGCCTGATGCAGGTCTTTGCCGACGAGGACGGCAATCTTCGCTCCGAGGCGATGAGCGACGACGAAGGCAATCCCGTTTTCTGCCAACGTGCGATCGCTGCGCGTGGTGCGCTGATCGAACAGCTCTGCGCGTTGCCGCCAATAGCCACAGCACTCGACGCGATCATCGAACACTTCGGGACCGAGGCGGTTGCCGAGGTCACGGGTCGGACCCGCAGGCTGGTATCAGGACGAGATGGTCAGCAACGCCTCGAACGGCGAAGCCCGAGCGCCAATGTCGCCGAAGCGCAAAACTTCATGGAAGGGATCAAGCGCATCCTGGTCTTCTCGGATGCGGGCGGAACCGGGCGTTCCTACCATGCCGACTTGGGCGCCAAAAACCAGCAGCGCCGAGTTCATTTCCTCCTCGAACCGGGCTGGCGCGCCGATAACGCCATCCAGGGGCTCGGTCGGACCAACCGCACCAACCAGGCCTCCGCCCCGCTGTTCCGGCCGGTGACCACCGATGTGAAAGGCGAACGCCGGTTCATCTCGACCATTGCGCGTCGGCTCGATGCATTGGGCGCGCTTACGCGCGGCCAGCGCCAGACCGGCGGCCAGAACCTGTTCGACCCGGCTGACAATCTCGAAAGCGACTATGCGCGCGACGCGCTCAGCCGCTGGTTCCAGCTGCTCTATGACGGCAAGCTCGAAGCCACGAGTTTCGGGAACTTCGTCGAGAGGACCGGCCTCCGGCTTGCAAACCCCGAGGGCGGGCTGACCGACAATCTGCCCACGATCCAGCGCTGGCTCAACCGGATCCTCGCCCTGCCGATCACACTGCAAAACGCGATCTTCGAAGAATATCTCGGGCTGGTCGAAGCGAGGATCGAAGCCGCGCGCGAGGCGGGAACGCTCGACCAGGGACTCGAGACGGTCAGGGTCGATCACTTCACAGTGCTTGCCGATAAGCTCCTGCGCACCGATCCCGTGATCGGAGCCGAGACCCGCCTCGTCTCGCTCGAAGTGACCAGGCATCTTCGGCCTCTTCGACTGCAGCGCCTGGTGCGGATGCACGAGATCGGCAGCCCGCACGCAATCCCGATGCGCAATACGCGCTCGGGCAAAGTCGCACTGTCGGTTCCGGCCCGTCGTCTTATCGCAGATGACGGGGCGGTAATCGAACGCCGGCGCCTGCTGCGTCCACTCAAGTCCGCGAACTGGACACTTGAGGCGCTTGATGAAAGCCTGTGGGAAGGGATCGGCATCACCGAGTTCACGAGCGGTTGGAGTGCCGAGGAAGAGGAGCTGGCCACTTCGCCAGTGACCGAGCGCGTCCATCTTGCCAACGGGCTGTTGCTTCCGGTCTGGAAACGCTTCCCTGGTGATCATGTGCGGGTCACCCGGCTCGTCACTGAAGACGGCCAGTCGATCATTGGACGCGAAGTGCTCGATATCGATCTCGCCGCCATCGCCGAGACCTTTGGCCTCTCCGGAGTTACCGGACCATCGGCGGAGCAGATCGGCGAACTGGTCATCGACAGCGGCAAACCGCTGAGCCTTGCCAGCCACGATCCACTCACCGTGAAGCGATCGCTGGTCGGCGGCGAACAGCGCCTCGAACTGACCGGATTCTCGCCCGATCGGCTCGACTGGTACAAGGGCAAGGGCTGCTTCACCGAGATCATCCGCTACCGCACGCGGCTATTCGTCCCGGTGTCGAGAGCCTCGTCGGTCCTCGCCGCGCTTGCTGCCTGATCCCTCGGGATGACCCCGATCACAAGAATGAGAGGTGAGGGAGCCCTTTGGGCTTGTGGGCCTCGTGATCCGCACCTGCGCCTTCATTCCATCAGGAGAACACCCATGATCCAGTCCATTTCCTTGAAGAAGCTCGTCCCGAGCCCGCGCAATGTCCGCAAGTCGAGCGACGATCTTGCTGATCTTCAGCTGCGGGCGGACATTGCCGCGCGCGGCCTGCTGCAGAACCTCGTCGTTCGCAAAGCAAAGCGCGGCAAGTTCGAGGTGGAAGCCGGCGGGCGCCGCCTCGCCGCGCTGCAGGCGCTGGCCAAAGAAGGCACGTTGCCTGGAACGCACGAGGTCACCTGCCTTGTCATCGAAGGCGAGGAAAGCGAAGTGCGCGAAGCCAGCCTTGCCGAGAACTTCCAGCGTCTCGCGATGAACCCCGCCGACGAGGCGCAGGCCTTCGCTTCCATCATCGAGGCGGGGGCT
>JAHJWA010000313.1 GCA_018828205.1 Alphaproteobacteria bacterium | reverse complement strand
TTACACCGTCCAGAACTGGTATCCCGGCAATGCCGAGGGCGTCGGCGGGATCTACAATTTCGTCACCAAGCGCGGGCTGTGCCAGGGCGCGCGCAGCAAGATTTCCTGGACCCAGGTCGAAACCGGCAGCGCGGTGACCTGGAAATACCCCTCCTGCGTGCTCAATGGCGAGGACAGCGTGGGCGAGTTCTACTCGGTCGCGGTGACCAACAACCACCAGCAGGCCGACACCGGGACCAAGATGATCCACAACGGCTCGGGCAGCCGCTCGACGATCGTCTCCAAGGGCATTTCTGCCGGCAAGAGCAACAACACCTACCGCGGCCTCGTCCGCGTCGGCGCCAATGCCGAGAACGTCCGCAACCGCACCGAATGCGACAGCCTGCTGCTGGGCGACAAATGCGGCGCGCACACCGTGCCCTATATCGAGGTCAAGAACCCCAGCGCGCAGATCGAGCACGAGGCGACCACCAGCAAGATCTCCGACGACCAGCTGTTCTACGCGCAGCAGCGCGGGCTCGACGAGGAAGAGGCGATCGCGCTGATCGTCAACGGCTTCGCCAAGGACGTGATGAAGCAATTGCCGATGGAATTCGCGGTCGAGGCGCAGAAGCTGCTGGCGATTTCATTGGAAGGCTCGGTCGGGTGATGCCGCGCACCACCCTCTCCTCCCGTCATGCTGAACTCGTTTCGGCATCCAGTTTGCGGGCTGCGCCGATGGTGCAGTCGGCGCGATGGACCTCGGATCAAGTCCGGGGTGACTATACAGTATTGAGTGCGCCCGGTGCGCCATTAGACGAAGCGGGCCGCCCACAATGACCGAACGCAAAACCCTCAACCTCCGCTCCCCCTGCGAGCAGGCCGATGCCGCACCCACGCTCAACAAGAAGGGTCGCGGGTGGAAGATCTCGGAAACCCGGCTCGACGTGCTGCATGACCGCGCGCGCGAGATGAAGCGGCATTCCTCCGAGGCGCACAAGGCGCTGGCGAAGCGCTTCGCCATGGCCGATTTCGGGCGCCACAAATTCACCCGCCACGCGGTGGTCGGCTCGGCGATCGTCGATTTCAACTGCCACACGCTCGGCCTCGCGATCGCGATCGACGAGGACGACACCAGCGAAGCGCTCGCCACGCGGCGCGACAAGAGCCTCGCAGCGGTCGGCATCCGCGTGATGCACATCCCCGCCGCCGATATCCTCGCCGATCTCGACGCGGTCACCGGCGCCATCGGCGATGCGATGCGCAAGCGGATCGCCGAAAAGCAGAGCGTCCGGCGCGAGAGCCGCCCGACCGGCGCTCCACGCCCGCGCGGCGCTTACGCCCCCAAGGATCGGTAGGAGACCGCCGTGCTTTCGACCCTTATCCTGACCGCCGGCGCCGTCCTGGCGATGGCCCAGCAATCGAGCCAGAACGTCACCGCGCTCTACCCCGAGGACCGCGAAACCTGGGTGCTCGAATATCCGGCGGTGATCGCGCCCTATGTGGAGGATTACTACAGCTGCCTGAAGGGCGGTTCCTACGCGATCGGGCCAGGGCGCGAGTTCGAGGGGCAGTATCGCGAAGACATTCCGCGCTGCGCCGAAGAGGCTTCGAGTTTCGAGCAGCAGGCAGCCGAGCGTCTCTCCGCTTCGGCCAGCGGCAGGGACATGACGCAGGGCGATGTCGCGCGGATCTTCGAAACCGTGCGCCGGGTCCATGTTGCGCGCGGTCGCAGCCTCGACCAGACGATCGGCACCAATTTGCGCGCCTCGGAAGCCACGCGTGCCGCCAACGGCGAGGGCTCGGCCATCGCGGCGGAAACGCGCGCCTGCGTCGACCGGATTCGCGCGCTGGTAAAACGGCGCGATGGCTTCGTCGCGGAGAGCTCTGCGGAGATCGAAGCACGGTACGCCAAGGAAGAGTTTACCGATGAGGATCGGGCCGCCTTCGCAAATTGGACCAACGAGGTCTCGCGTTTCGCCGGCATGATAGCGCTCGAACGCAGCCGATGTCCGGCCTCGGATTACGTCGAACTGACCGCAGATACAGTTGCCGACGAAGCCCCGACATCCAGCCACGAAGACGGTTGATACACCCGTGCCCCTGGCCTCCCGAAAATACCAATGAACGAAAGCCCTATGCTCCAGATTGAAAACCTCTCCGCCGAAATCGGTGGCACCAAGATCCTCGATGGCCTCTCGCTCAGCGTGGGGGCGGGCGAGGTGCACGCGATCATGGGACCCAATGGCGCGGGCAAGTCGACGCTCGCCTATGTGCTGGGCGGGCGCCCCGGCTACGAGGTCACCGGCGGCAATGTCCGCTTCGAGGGCAAGGATCTGCTCGAGATGGAACCGCACGAGCGCGCCGCGGCGGGCATGTTCCTGGGCTTCCAGTATCCGGTCGAGATTCCCGGCGTCTCCAACGTCCAGTTCCTGCGCGAGGCGCTCAATGCGCAGCGCAAGCACCGCGGCGAGGAGCCGCTAACCGGCGGCGAATTCCTCAAGCTGGCCAAGGAGAAGGCCGCGCTGCTCAAGCTCGACATGGACATGCTCAAGCGCCACGTGAACGTCGGCTTCTCGGGCGGCGAGAAGAAGCGCGCCGAGATGGTCCAGATGGGCATTCTCGATCCCAGCTTCGCGGTGCTCGACGAGACCGACAGCGGGCTCGACATCGATTCGCTGCGCGTGGTCGGCGACGGGATCAACGCGATCATGCGCCAGCCCGGCAAGGGCGTGCTGCTGATCACGCATTACCAGCGGCTGCTCCAGGTGGTTCAGCCCGACTATGTCCATATCCTCAGCCAGGGCCGGATCGTGAAGACCGGCAGCGCCGATCTCGCGCATCAGCTCGAGGCCGAGGGCTACGATAAGGTGATGGCCGCATGAGCGAAGTCGCGACCCGCCCCACCCGCCGCCCCACCCGCAAGGACGAAGCTTGGCGCTATTCGGCGGTCGAGGCGCTCGAAGGCGTCGATCTCGACGTCTGGCGAGAGGTCGCGGTTCCGCCCGGCGAAAGCTGGAGCGAGACCATCGTGATCGAGGACGGTGCGGACACCGCATCGACCGAACTGCGCCGGCTGCGGATCGACGTGGGCGAAGGCGCGCGCTGCGCGATCTTCGCCATCGCCGCCTCGGGTGAATTCGCGAGAATTGAAATCGAGGTCCGGATGGGCCGCGGCGCCCATTTCGAGATGGGCGGGATCACCGTGGGCGGACGCGACACGGTGCGCGAATTCGTCACCCGCGTGGTGCATGCCGAACCCGAGGCGACCAGCAATCAGACCGTCCGCAGCGTCCACTGGGGCAAGGGCACGGGCAATTTCCTGGGCAGCATCGATGTCGTGCGCGATGCGCAGAAGACCGACGCCTCGCAGGATTTCAAGGGCCTGCTGCTCGACCGCGGCGCCAGCGTCAACGCGGTGCCGCAGCTCGAAATCTTCGCCGACGACGTCAAATGCGCGCATGGTGCGACCGTCGGCCAGCTCGACGAGACCGCCCGCTACTACATGGCCGCGCGCGGCATTCCGCCCGAACTGTCGCGGCGGCTGCTGGTCCAGGCCTTCATCGGCGATGCGCTGGTGGGGCTCTCCGACGACGACACGCGCGAGCGGCTGATGCGCGTCGCGCTCGACAAGCTGGACAAACATCTGTGAACGCGAACCCGTCTCCGCTTCCTCGCGCAGGCGGGGATCTCGGCCGGGGAAGCTCCGGCCTGCCCGAGGCCCCCGCCTGCGCGGGGGCGCACCTCAAGGCCGATTTCCCCGGCATGGTCACGGCCGAGGGCAAGCCCTGGCACTATCTCGACACCGCCGCCTCCGCGCAGAAGCCGCAAACCGTGATCGACGCGATGAGCATTGCGCTGGGCCGGGATTACGCCACCGTCCACCGCGGGGTCTATGGCCGCAGCGCACAGATGACGCTGGGTTACGAGAGCGCCCGCCGCACGACCGCGCGCTTCATCGGCGCGGCGAGCGAGAACGAGATCGTCTTCGTGCGCGGCGCGACCGAGGGGATCAATCTGGTCGCGCACAGCTGGGGCATGGCGAACCTGAAATCGGGCGACCGGATCATGCTCTCGCAGCTCGAGCATCATTCCAACATCGTGCCCTGGCAGCTGGTCGCCGAACGCAGCGGCGCCGCGATCGACGTCTGCCCGCTGACCGAGGACGGGCGGATCGACCTTGGCGCGCTCGAGACCATGCTGACCCCGCGCCACAAACTCGTGGCGCTGGCGCATCTCTCCAACGTGCTGGGCTCGGTGCTCGACGCGCGCCGCGCCGCCGATCTGGCGCATGGCGTGGGCGCGAAGCTGTTGCTCGACGGCTGCCAGGCGGCGCCGCGGATGGCGCTCGACATGGCCGCGCTCGATTGCGATTTCTACGTGTTCTCGGGGCACAAGCTCTACGGTCCGACCGGAATCGGGGTGCTGTGGGCGCGCGAAAGCCTGCTCGAGGCGATGCCGCCGTGGCAGGGCGGGGGCGCGATGATCGACCAGGTCAGCTTCGCGCGCACCACCTATGCCCCGCCGCCGCAGCGCTTCGAGGCGGGCACGCCGATGATCACCGAGGCGATCGCGCTCGCCGCGGCGATCGATTATGTCGAGAAGCTCGATCCGGCGCGGCTGTTCGCGCATGAATCCGCGCTCGCCAGCCAGACCCGCGACATGCTGCGCAGCTTCAATTCGGTGCGCCTGTTCGGGCCCGAGGATTCCGCAGGAATCGTCTCCTTTGCCGTGGAGGGGGTTCACCCGCACGATCTGGGCACCATATTGGACGAGGAAGACGTCGCGATCCGCGCCGGGCACCATTGCGCGCAGCCCTTGATGGAGCACCTCGGGGTCCCGGCCACCGCACGCGCCAGCTTCGGTCTCTATTCGGACCAAGCCGATATCGCCGCCCTCGCCCGCGGGATCGAACGCACGCTCAAGATTTTCGCCTAGGAAAGCCGTTATGAACAAGCCCAGCGACGACCAGGATTTCATCGCCGCCCCCGCTCCCAACGAGCAGGTGCTGCAAAAGCCGCCGCGCGCGCGGGTCGAGGACGCCGTCGATCCCGACGCCGCCCCCGTCGCCGAAGCGCCGCGCGAGAAGCTCGAGCGCAAGCGCGACTATCTCGAAGGCTTCCTCAAGCAGAAGCCCGAAGCCATGCAGGCGGGCGAGCCGGGCGGCGAGCTCTACGAGGCGGTGGTCGCCGCGATCCGCGAGATCTACGACCCCGAAATCCCGGTCAATATCTACGACCTCGGGCTGATCTACGGGGTCGAGGTGTCGAGCGAGAACGACGTCGTGGTCAATATGACGCTGACCACGCCGCATTGCCCGGTGGCCGAATCGATGCCGGGCGAGGTCGAATTGCGCGCCGCCAGCGTGCCCGGCGTGCGCGATGCGCAGGTCAATCTGGTCTGGGACCCGCCGTGGGGCCCCGACAAGATGTCCGACGAGGCACGGCTCGAACTGGGGATGCTGTGATGGCCGAATCCACCCTGAGAAAACGCCCCGCCGCGGTCGAATTGACGCAGCGCGCCGAAGCGCGCGTCGCCGATCTGATGGCAAAAGCGCCGGCCGACGCGATCGGGGTCAAGCTCTCGACCCCGCGCCGCGGCTGTTCGGGGCTCGCCTATTCGGTCGACTACGTCACCGAGGAAGCGCGCTTCGACGAGAAGATCGAGACCCCCGGCGGCGTGTTCTACATCGACGGATCGAGCGTGCTCTATCTGGTCGGCAGCACGATGGACTGGGTCGAGGACGATTTCACCGCCGGCTTCGTCTTCGCCAACCCCAACGCCAAGGGCGCCTGCGGCTGCGGCGAAAGCTTCATGGTCTAGCGCCAGGCGCTAACGTCTGAGCGCCGCCACGCAGGCGGCGCGGTCGACATCGATCCCGTCGCTCGCCCGCCGCGCATCGACATAGGTCGCGCTCGGCTCGGCGCCCGGGCGGAGCGGGTAGAGATAGATATCGAGCACGCAGGCCTCCCCGCTGAACTGCAGCTTGAGCGCATCGCCCTCCTGAACTTCCAGCCGCGGCGGCCCGAAAACATTGGCGAGCGCGGTGGCATCGCGCCCGATCACCGTTTCCAGACCCGGCAATTGCATGATCCGCGGGGCGACGAAGCCGCCGGTGCTGGGCGCGACCTGCGGACGCGACGGCGTCATCGGCGGGGGCGCCTCGCCGCGCAGCGGTGGGCGCTGCGGCTGCGGCG
>JAHJWA010000047.1 GCA_018828205.1 Alphaproteobacteria bacterium | reverse complement strand
GCGATGTTCGGTCTGGCGGTCTTCTACGGAACCGAACGCGCCTTGAAGCGCAGCCGGGGCGAACGCGGCGACAGCGGCGAGGGCGACCGGCCCGAGAGCAGCGTCTTCTGGCTGCATATCGCCGCCAGCAGCCTGCTGATCTTCGTGATCGGCTATCTGCTCAACCACCGCGAGGATGCCAGCCTGCCGGGGCTGGCGCTCTATTTCTTCGCCATGATCCTGCATTTCGTGACCGCCGATTTCGGCAGCCGCGTCGACCATCCCGAACTCTACGATCACCAAGGCCGCTGGGTGCTGTGCGCGGCGACCCTGGGGGGGTGGCTGCTGGGGACGCAGGTCTCCGTGCCCCAGATCGCGATCGGCGGGCTGTTCGCCTTCGTCGCCGGTGCGATCGTGCTCGTGGTGCTCAAGGAGGAACTGCCCGAGGAGAGGAAAAGCTATTTCCTCCCCTTCGCAGGCGGTTCGCTGCTCTATGCGGCGCTGGTGCTGGGCGAGCAGGCGCTGACCGCCTAACGCCCGATCAGCCCTTGCGCTTGGCTTTCTTGCGCTCGTTGGGATCGAGGATCGCCTTGCGCAGACGGATCGTCTGCGGGGTGACTTCGACCATCTCGTCGTCGTCGATATAGGCGATCGCCTGTTCCAGCGTCATCGCGCGCGGCGGGGTGAGGCGGATCGCATCATCCTTGCCGGTCGAGCGGAAGTTGGTCAGCTGCTTGGACTTGAGCGGGTTGACCTCGAGATCCTCGGGCTTGGCGTTCTCGCCGATGATGATGCCCTCGTAGATCTTCTCGCCCGCGCCGATGAACAGCTCGCCGCGTTCTTCCAGCGCGAACAGCGCATAGGCGGTGGCTTCGCCGGCCGAGTTGGAGAGCAGAACGCCGTTCTGGCGGCCACCCACGGCACCCTTGTAGGGGCCGTATTTCTCGAACAGGCGGTTCATGATCCCGGTGCCGCGCGTGTCGGACAGGAATTCGCCGTGATAGCCGATCAGCCCGCGGCTGGGCGCCGAGAAGGTGATCCGGGTCTTGCCGCTGCCGCTCGGGCGCATCTCGGTGAGCTCGGCCTTGCGGCGCTGCATCTTCTCGACGACGGTGCCCGAATGCTCGTCATCGACATCGATGACCACGGTTTCATAAGGCTCGAGCCGCTTGCCGTCCTCTTCCTGGAACAGCACGCGCGGGCGGCTGATGCCCAGTTCGAAGCCTTCGCGGCGCATCGTCTCGATCAGCACGCCGAGCTGCAATTCGCCGCGGCCCGCGACTTCGAAGCTGTCCTTGTCGGCGGCTTCGGTGACGCGGATGGCGACATTGGTTTCCGCTTCGCGCAGCAGGCGGTCGCGGATCATGCGGCTGGTGACCTTGGAGCCCTCGCGGCCCGCCAGCGGGCTGTCGTTGACGCTGAAGCGCATCGCCAGCGTCGGCGGATCGATCGGCTGCGCGGGGATCGGCGCCTTGACCGAAGGATCGGCCACGGTGTTGGACACGGTCGCCTTCTCGAGCCCGGCGAGCGCGATGATGTCGCCCGCCACCGCAGTCTCGACCGGAACGCGGTCGAGCCCGTCGAAGCTCATCAGCTTGGTGGCGCGGCCGACCTCGACGACCTTGCCGTCGACATCGATGGCATGGATCGGGTCGTTGACGCGGACGGTGCCGGACTGGATCCGGCCGGTGAGCACGCGGCCCATGAAATTGTCGCGGTCGAGCAGCGTCGCGAGGAAGCTGAACGGACCGTCGGGGTCGAGACCCGGCGCGGGCACGTGATCGACGATGAGCTTGAACAGGGGATCGAGATCGCCCGAGCGCGCGTCCTTGTCGGCGCTCGCATAGCCGTCGCGGCCCGAGGCCCAGAGCGAGGGGAAGTCGAGCTGCTCGTCATTGGCGTCGAGGCTGAGGAAGAGCTCGAAACATTCGTCGAGCACCTCGTCGGGGCGCGCGTCGGAACGATCGATCTTGTTGACGACGACGATCGGCTTGAGGCCCAGCGCCAGCGCCTTGCCGGTGACGAATTTGGTCTGCGGCATCGGGCCTTCGGCGGCATCGACCAGCAGGATCACCCCGTCGACCATCGACAGGATGCGCTCGACCTCGGCGCCGAAATCGGCGTGGCCGGGGGTGTCGACGATGTTGATGCGGGTGTTGGTGCCTTCATGCTCCCATTCGACGCTGGTGCATTTGGCGAGGATCGTGATGCCCCGCTCCTTTTCCAGATCGCCCGAATCCATGGCACGTTCTTCGACGCGCTGGTTCTCGCGGAAGGTGCCGGACTGGCGGAAGAGCTGGTCAACGAGCGTGGTCTTGCCATGGTCGACGTGGGCGATGATGGCGATATTACGCAGATCGCGGGACATGAGGCGGGTGCTTTCGTGGGGAGAGTGTCGGGTGATTGGGTCGCGCGCCCCTACCGCAGGTGCCTCGCAACGGCAAGCGCGCAGGGCGGGAATTGCGGCCAGATGGTTCGGGTGTGAATTGCCTGCAACAATCGCGCAACAATTCGACGAGCGACGCAATATTGGCGTTGAGCAACGGGATCGGTCCTCCTATGCAACCCGTGAGACGCGCGGGAGAGACGCGCGTCGAGTTCGCACAACGCCGGGTTCGCATCGAGACGAACTCGCACAAAGAGGACCTTTCATGCACATTTCCGTTTCCGCGCGCCTGCTTGTAGGCGCCGCTGCCTTTGCCTTGACCCCCGCCAGCGTGTTCGCCCAGGACGTGATCGAGAACGATCCGGTCCGCACGCAGGACAACGACGCCGAGATGACCGACGGCACCGCCGATGTCGCTCCGTCGGCCAACCCCAACGTCATCGTCGTGACCGCCACCAAGCGCGAACAGACGCTTCAGGAAGTGCCCGTCTCGGTCAGCGTGACCACCGGCGAGACGCTCGAGCGCGCCGAAATCCGCGACCTGGCCGACCTGCAGACGGTCTCGCCCTCGCTGCGCGTGAGCCAGCTGCAGAGCTCCGCCAACACCACCTTCATCATCCGCGGCTTCGGCAACGGCGCCAACAACGCCGGTGTCGAGCCTTCGGTCGGCGTGTTCATCGACAACGTCTTCCGTTCGCGCTCCGCGGCGCAGATCAACGACATCGCCAATGTCCAGCGCATCGAAGTCCTGCGCGGCCCGCAGTCGACGCTGTTCGGCAAGAACGCCAGCGCCGGCGTGATCTCGGTCGTCACCCGCGAGCCGCAGTTCGACTTCGGCGGCTCGGTCTCGGCGACCTATGGCAATTACAACAACATCGTCCTCAAGGGCGACGTCACCGGTCCGCTGACCGACAGCGTGGCCTTCTCGCTCGACGCCAACCTCAACAAGCGTGATGGCTATGTCGAGGTCGAGAACCTCGATGAGCAGATCAACGAGCGCGACCGCTACTCGGTCCGCGGTCAGCTGTTGTTCGACAACAACGGCCCGCTGCGTATCCGCGCCATCGGCGACTATTCCAAGATCGACGAGCTGTGCTGCTACGCCGGCAACCTCATCGCCGGTCCGACCGTTCCGCTGATCTTCGCGGTCGGCGGTCAGATCGAGCGCGAGGATGTCTTCTCCGATCGCACCTATCTCAACCAGCTGCCGGTCAACGAGATCGAAAGCTACGGCGGCTCGCTGCAGGCGGATTACGATCTCGGCGCGATCGGGCTGACCTCGATCACCGCCTATCGCGAACTGCGCAGCTTCAGCCAGCAGGACGTCGATTTCTCCAGCGCCGACGTGGTTGCCGAATTCCGCGACCAGGCGATCGACACCTTCACGCAGGAAGTGCGGATCACCTCGGACTTCGACGGTCCGCTCAACTTCCTGCTCGGCGGCTTCTACTTCAAGGAAGACGTCGCGCAGAACAGCGGGCTGACCAACGGCGCGCAGGCGCGTCCGTTCTTCGACCTGCTGGCAGGCCGCGGCACGCCCGGCACGCTCGCCGGTGTCGAAGCCGCCCTGGGCTTCCCGAGCGGTTCGATCTTCGCCGAGGGACCCAGCACCCGCGAGTTCTTCACGCTCCAGAACGAGAGCTACTCGATCTTCGGTACGGTCGATTTCGAACTCACCGACCGGCTGACGCTGACCGGCGGGTTCAATTACACCGACGACAAGAAGGACTTCCAGCTTTCGCAGGAATCGCTCGATCCGCTGGCCAACACCAATGTGGTCGATGCGGTGATCGTGGGTCAGATCGCCCAGGCGCTCCAGATCGCTCCGGGTTCGGTCACTCCGACGGTGATCGGCCAGTTCCAGCAGGCCAACCCGGCAGCCTTCGGTGCGATCGCCGCTGCGGCGACCAACCCGGCGACCAATCCGCTGCTGGCGTTGCAGCCGCTGCAGTTCCTGCCGCCGTTCCTGGGTGTCCCCAATGCGGTGGAGCCGGGCCAGACCCGCGACGACGACTGGAGCTACACGCTTCGCGCCGCCTATGATCTGACCGACAACATCAACGCCTATTTCACCTATGCCACGGGCTTCAAGGCGAGCTCGGTCAATCTGTCGCGCGACAGCCGTCCGCTGGCGAGCGACTTCACCCCCGGGCCGTTCGGCAGCACCATCCTGGCTCCCTCCTCGCCGATCCGCGATGCCGGGCTGGCGGTTCCCAATCTGGGCACCGGCACGCGCTTCGCGCTCCCCGAGAAGGCCAAGGTCTACGAACTGGGTCTGAAGGCACAGTTCGACCGCGTCGGGTTCAACCTCGCGCTGTTCGACCAGACGCTGGAGAACTTCCAGTCGAACGTCTTCACGGGCACCGGCTTCGCGCTCGCGAACGCGGAAGAGCAGTCGACCAAGGGCTTCGAATTCGACGCGACCGTGTCGCCGGCCGATCCGCTGGTGTTCACCTTCGCGCTGACCTATCTCGACCCGACCTACGACAGCTTCACGAATTCCACCCTGGGCGATCTGTCGGGCCAGCGCCCGGCCGACATCCCGGAATTCACGATCGCCACCTCGGGCACCTACACGCACGAGTTCGGCAACAGCGGCAATCTGCTGATCGGTCGCGTGGATTACTACCACGAGAGCAACACGCAGATCGTCAATGGCCTGACCGGCTTCGGCACGACCGAGCTGGGCATCGCGGTGGCACGCCAGTTCCGTCGCGAGGTCAACCAGGTCAACGCCTCGCTGACGCTGGCGATGGACAATGGTTTCGAGCTCTCGGGCTATGTCCGCAACCTCACCAACGAGCGCTACCTTACCGCGGTGTTCGACGGTGTGGCGCAGGCCGGTACGGTTTCGGGCTACCCCAACGCGCCGCGCACCTACGGCGTGACCGGACGCTTCCGCTTCTAAGCGGCAAGCCATCGATAAGAGGGAAAGGGGGCCGCGGCCCCCTTTTTCTTGTCCGCTGAACAGGTGAGATGGCGGCTGTATCTTTGAGGTGGCGAGGGCGAGCCGTTCGCTCGTCCGGCTGTCCTTTCGTCCAGCAGGGGGGAGGTCCCCTCCCGCCTCGCTCGAAGCCGCTTAGAGGGTGCGCAGCGCCTGGGCCGGCTTGGCCCGCAGCAGCGGGAGCGATCCGAGGACCGCGAACAGCAGCACCACCGCGATCCCGAGCCCGAGCACCGCCAGCACCGCGCCCCAGTCGGGCAGCCAGTCGAATTCGAACAATTGGGTGATCACCAGCCAGGCGGTGAAGCTGCCCAGCGCCAGTGCGACGACGGCCAGCGCGCCGGCGAGCAGCAGATATTCGACCAGCTGCATCGTCAGGATCTGGCGGCGGTCCGCGCCGAGCACCCGCAGGATCACGGTGTCGTAGGTGCGCTGCGCGCGCGCGGCGGCGATCGCGCCCAGCAGCACCGCCAGCCCGGCCAGCACCGCCACGCCGGCGGCGGCCAGCGTCGCCAGCCCGACCTGTTCGAGCAGGGTGCGCGCCTGTTGCAGCACATTGCCGACCTCGATCACCGAGCTCGAGGGGAATTCGCGCACCAGCGCCTGCAGCAGCGGACCG
>JAHJWA010000312.1 GCA_018828205.1 Alphaproteobacteria bacterium | reverse complement strand
TTCGACGAGGAGCTGCCCTTCCCCGGCGGTCCCTATGATTTCATCGCCGGTTTCGAGACGCTGGCGACGGTCAACGACCTGCCCGCGGCGCTGCTGCACATGCGCTGCGCGCTGGCCGAGGGCGGGGTCGCGATGGCCAGCCTGGTGGGCGCCGGCAGCCTCGCGAACCTGCGCCGTGCGATGATCGCCGCCGAGCCCGACCGGCCCTCACCGCGGATGCATCCGCTGGTCGACAACCGCGCCGCGACCGCGCTGCTCGAGCGCGCCGGGTTCCGGCGCTTCGTGGTCGACTCGCGGCAGCTTGCGGTCGCCTACCGCTCGCTCGACCGGCTGGTCGCCGACCTGCGCGACCAGGCGCTGGGCAACCAGCTTGTGCGGGTCTCCCCGCCGCTGGGGCGTGCCGCGCTCGATCGCGCGCGCGCGGCGTTTCTGGGCCATGCCGACGACCATGGCCGCGTAGTCGAGAGCTTCGAGATTCTTACCCTAACGGGCTGGAAAGCCTAGCGTAAGCTCGCCTGCGCTGCCGCCAGCCGGGCGATCGGGACGCGGTAGGGCGAGGCCGAGACGTAATCCAGCCCGACCTGCTCGCAGAAGCCGATCGAGGCCGGATCGCCGCCATGCTCGCCGCAGATCCCGAGCTTGATGTCGCCGCGGGTCTCCCGGCCGCGCTCGGCCGCCATCGAGACCAGCTCGCCCACGCCCTCGATATCGAGGCTGACGAAGGGATCGCGCGGGAAGATGCCCTGATCGACATAGGGGCCGAGGAAGCGCGCGCTGTCGTCGCGGCTGACCCCGAGCGTGGTCTGGGTGAGGTCGTTGGTCCCGAAGCTGAAGAAATCGGCGTGCTGCGCGATCTGTCCCGCCATCAGCGCGGCGCGCGGCAGCTCGATCATCGTGCCCACGAGGTAATCGACCCGGCGCCCGGCGCGTTCGAACACGTCCTCGGCCACCCGGTCGACCAGCGTGCGCAGTATTTCCAGCTCGCGCCGGGTCGCCACCAGCGGGATCATGATCTCGGGGAGCGGCGCCTCGCCGCTTTCCGCGGCGACCTCGCAGACCGCCTCGAAGATCGCGCGCGCCTGCATCTCGTAGATCTCGGGATAGGTGATCCCCAGCCGGCAGCCGCGGTGGCCGAGCATCGGGTTGAACTCGTGGAGCTCGGCGGCGCGGCGGCGCAGATGATCGACCCCGAGCCCGGTGGCATCCGCAAGCTCGGCGAATTCGGCGTCCTCATTGGGGAGGAATTCGTGCAGCGGCGGGTCGAGCAGCCGGATCGTGCAGGGAAGCCCGACCATCACGGTGAAGATCGCGCGGAAATCGGCGCGCTGCTCGGGGAGCAGCTTCTCAAGCGCGGCGCGGCGGCCCTTCTCGTCCTCGGCGAGGATCATCTGGCGCACCGCGCTGATCCGCCCGGCGTCGAAGAACATGTGCTCGGTGCGGCACAGGCCGATGCCTTCGGCGCCGAACTGGCGCGCCATCTTGCAGTCCTGCTCGGTCTCGGCATTGGTGCGCACGCGCATCCTGCGGTGCTCGTCGGCCCATTCCATCATCGTGCCGAAATCGCCCGCGAGCTCGGGTTCGATGGTGGCGACCTCGCCCGCCATGACCTGGCCGTTGCTGCCGTCGAGCGTGATGACATCGCCCTCCTTGAGCTCGCGGTTCCCGATCCGCAGGGTGCCGCCCTCGCGCGAAATCGAGAGCTGCGAGGCGCCCGAGACGCAGGGGCGGCCCATGCCGCGCGCGACCACCGCGGCGTGGCTGGTCATCCCGCCGCGCGCGGTGAGGATGCCGGTGGCGGCATGCATGCCGTGGATGTCCTCGGGGCTGGTCTCGACCCGGACCAGGATCACCTTCTCGCCGCGCTGCGCCCAGCTTTCGGCGGTCTCGGCGTCGAGCACGATCTTGCCCGAGGCTGCGCCGGGCGAGGCCGGCAGGCCGGTGGTCATCACATCGCGTGCTGCATCGGGATCGAGCGTGGGGTGGAGCAGCTGGTCGAGCGCCATCGGATCGATCCGCAGGATCGCCTGCTTGCGGTCGATCAGGCCTTCTCCGACCATGTCCACCGCCATCTTGAGCGCGGCCTTGGCCGTGCGCTTGCCATTGCGGGTCTGGAGCAGCCACAGCTTGCCCTGCTGCACGGTGAACTCGATATCCTGCATGTCGGCATAGTGCGCCTCGAGCAGGTCGAACACGCGGGCGAGCTCGGCATAGGCCTCGGGCATCGCCTCTTCCATGCTGGGCTTGTCGGCGCCTGCCGCCTCGCGGCGGGCACGCGTGAGATATTGCGGGGTTCGGATGCCCGCGACCACGTCCTCGCCCTGCGCATTGACCAGCCATTCGCCGTAATGGGCTTTCTCGCCGGTCGAGGGATCGCGGGTGAAGGCGACGCCGGTGGCGCTGGTGTCGCCCATATTGCCGAACACCATCGCCTGGACGTTGACCGCAGTGCCCATTTCGTGGGGGATGTCGTTGAGGCGGCGGTAGATCTTG
>JAHJWA010000311.1 GCA_018828205.1 Alphaproteobacteria bacterium | reverse complement strand
TCCGGTCGTCGCGTTCGTCGCGGACCTGCATCTCGGCCTCGAAGCGCGCGCGATCGCGGCGGGTGCGCTCTTCCTCGCTGCGATCTTCCAGATCCGCCCGCGCGGCGCTCTGTTCGCGCTCCAGCCGCGCGCGTTCTTCCGCCTCGAGATCGTCCAGGCTGCGGCATTCGGTATCGTTGACGCGCGGGGCGAGGCCGTTGTCGCGCAGGAAGGCGCGCAATTCGCGGTTCGACACCGCGAAGAAGAATTCCGCGTCCGAGCCGCCCGAATCGGCGCCGAAGCTGTTCACCCCCAGTACCCGCCCGCAGCCGTCGAGCAGCGGGCCGCCCGAATTGCCGCGCGCGATCGGGGCGGTGTGGAGCACGGTGTCGAAGCTGCGGCTTGGCCGCGTCCCAGCGAGAAAGCCGCGGCTTTTCACGGGCGGCTGGCTGCGGAAGATGTCGCCGATGTCGAGCCCCTGCGCCTTGTCGACATTCATCGGATAGCCGACCGCATAGCTCTCGCCACTGTCTGCGAGCGGTCCACCCGCCAGCGTGAGCGGTGGCAGCCGCAGATCGCCGGTCAATTCGACCAGCGCGAGATCGTTGCGCGAGGAAACCGCGACCGCACGGCCATAGACCGCGCCCGCGCCGTCGGAGGGGACGATCCCGATCCGCAGACTCTCGTCGAGCATGGCGTCGCGGATGACATGGGCGTTGGTGACGATATGCGTGGGACCGACCGCGAAGCCGCTGCCGTGGCTGATCGGGTAGACCTCCTCGCCATCGCTGCCCAGAATCACCACCCGCACCACGCCGCGCGCCGCCGCATCGATATCGCCGGGTTCGGCGCGCGCGGGCGACGGCATGGCGAGCAGGCCGAGCAGCAGCGCTATAAGAGTGAGGAGACGTCCCATCCGGCGGCACCTCTATCGCGCGCGCGACATTGACCGCAAGCTTCGGGACGCCGGGGCGGGCGAAATAGTCTAGCTCCCCCTTGCATGAAGATCGCAAGCCAAGGAGGATGGAGGGCATGACCCCCGCTGCACCCATCGCCATCTCGAGCCATCGAGACCTGAGCGACGAGGACCGCTGGCGGATCGCGCTGGCCAAGGACCGGCGCTTCGACGGTGCCTTCGTGACCGGGGTGCACTCGACGGGTATCTACTGCCGCCCCTCCTGCCCGGCGCGCGCGCCCAAGCGGGTGAATGTGCGCTTCTACGCCACGCCGGCCGAGGCCGAGGTGGCGGGGTTGCGCGCCTGTCTGCGCTGCGCTCCCGACTGCCAGAGCCAGGAAGAGGCCGCGGTGCGCGCCGCGATCGACGCGATTCGCGCGGGCGAAAGCGCGACGCTGGCGGAACTGGCGCGGCTGACCGGCTATGCGCCGAGCCATTTCCAGCGATTGTTCAAGCGCGCCATCGGGCTCTCCCCCGCCGCCTATGCCCGCGCGCTGCGCGAGGAGCGCGCCAAGGAAATGCTCGCCGGCGCCGACCGCGTCAGCGATGCGATCTATGATTCAGGCTTCGCGGCACCCAGCCGCTTCTATGCCGCGATGGAGGGACGGATGGGAATGAGCCCGAGCGACTGGCGCGGTGGCGGCAAGGGCCGCACGATCCACTGGAGCGTGGTCGAGACGACGCTGGGATCGATGCTGGTCGCCGCGACCGAGACGGGCGTGTGCTGCCTGTCGTTCGACGAGGATGAAGCCGATCTGCGCCGCCGCTTCCCCCGCGCCGAGCTGGTCGAGGGCGGCGAAGCGTTCCGCGCGCTGTTCGAGCGGGTGACGCAAGTGGTCGAACAGCCCGGCAGCGCCGCCGACGATATCCCGCTCGACGTCAAGGGCACCGCCTTCCAGCAGCGCGTCTGGCAGGCCTTGTGCGAGATCCCGCCCGGCGAGACCCGCAGCTACGGCCAGCTCGCCGCCGCGCTGGGCAATCCCGGCGCGAGCCGCGCGGTCGGCGGCGCCAATGGCGCCAACAACATCGCGGTGCTGATCCCCTGCCACCGCGTGATCGCCGCCGACGGGGGCCTGGGCGGCTACGCCTATGGGACCGCGATCAAGGAGGAGTTGCTGCGGCGCGAGCGGCGCGACGAGTGATCGCGCGCTGCGGCGCCGCACACGTCGGAGCCCGCCGCGCACGCCTGCCGAAACTCTTTGGTGACAAGCCGATAGGCTGCCGGTAGCGGAACCGCGTGGACATTGCGATCACCCCCTATCTCGGCCATTATTCGGCCGCCAAGCAGTCCCTTGGGGAGACTCTCGGGGCGACCGAGGATCTGCTGCATCTTCATGCCGGCCTGATCATCTTTTTCGCCGCGGCGCTGTTCCTGCGGCATCGCATGCGCTCGCGCGTGCCGATCGCCTTGGTCTATCTCTTCGCGTTCGGCAACGAGGCGATCGACGCCTATTCGCCCGCCGGCGGAGCCACGCTGGCGGGCTCGGTGGTGGATATCCTCAACACCATATTCTGGCCCACGCTGCTGTTCCTGCTCGCGCGCCGCCGCGGCCAGGCCGGGAAGCCCGACCGGACGCGTTGAGCCGTCTGCGCAGCTTTAGGCGCCGGGAGTGCCGCTCACCCCAGAATGCGCGCCGCGCGGACATAGGAGAATTCCCCTTCGCCCGACCACGCCCGCCCGTCGGGGTAGCGCAGTTCCACGCCGGTCAGTTCGGCGTCGTCCGCCAGCAGCATGTTCGCGCCCATCATGGTGTTGCCGAATTTCGCGGCGGCCTCGGCGGTCAGGGTGAAATGCGTGGTTGCGCCGCAGCTTTCGCAGAAGCGGATTTCGGCGGCGGGGTCGGCTTTGTCGCTCCGGCTGTAGCCTTGCGACGCGCCGGACACTCTGGCCTCGGAAGGGTGGAAATAGCCCCAGCGCGCGCCGGTCTTGCGGCACAGCGTGCAATTGCATTCGTGAATATAGTCGGGGCGCTTGGCGAGCTCGACCCGGAGCTGGCCGCAGAGGCAGGAAAGTTCGATCATCGCCTCCGCTTATCGGCAAATCCGCGTCGGCGAAAGCGGGGGAATCACCTCTCGCGCGCCCAGCCGGGATTTGCCCCTACCAGAGTTTCCAGAAATGCCTCGGCGCTGTCGAGATATTCGCGCTGGCGCTGCTCGCCCATCCGGTCCCAGTTCGCATAGATCCGCCCGACGCGGTGGTTGCTCTCCAGACGGTCGCGGTGACGGTGCATGAAGTGCCAGTAGAGCGGGTTGAAGGGGCAGGCGCCTTCGCCGGTCTTCTTGGCCGTAGAGTAGCGGCATTTGCGGCAATAGTCCGACATCGTGTTGATGTAGTTCCCGCTCGCCGCATAGGGCTTGCTCGCGAGCCTGCCGCCATCGGCATAGAGCACCATCGCCGCGACATTGGGCAGTTCGACCCATTCATAGGCGTCGGCATAGACCGCCAGATACCAGTCCTGCACCGCCTGCGGATCGATTCCGGCGATCAGCGCGAAATTGCCCAGCACCATCAGCCGCTGGATGTGATGCGCATGCGCGTTGTCGCGGGTTGAGCGGATGCAGTCGGCAAGGCAGCGCATGTCGGTCTCGCCGGTCCAGTAGAATTCGGGCAGCGGGCGGTGCGCTTCCATCGCGTTGGCCTCGGCCAGGCCGGGCATGAACTGCCAGTAGAAGCCGCGGACATATTCGCGCCAGCCGATGATCTGGCGGATGAAGCCCTCGACCGAATTGATCGGCGCCTCGCCCGCCTCGTAGAGCGCCTCGGCGCGGCGGCACAGATCGAGCGGGTCGAGCAGGCCGAGGTTGAGGCTGGTCGAGAGCATCGAGTGGTAGAGGTCGTCCTGTCCGTGGACCATCGCGTCCTGATAGGGGCCGAACCGCGCCAGCCGCTCGGCGAAGAATGCGTCCGCCGCCGCCTCGGCCTGCTCGCGGGTCACCGGCCAGCCGAAGCTTTCCAGGCTGCCGAAATGTCCGCCGAAACGCTCCTCGACCAGCGCGATGACCTCGCTTGTGATCCCATCGGGTGCGAAAGTCGGGCGCGGCGGCGGGTCGAGCCCCCCGTCGGGGCTCTCGCGGTTGAGCTTGTCGTAATTCCACTCGCCGCCGACGGGCTTGCCGTCCGCCGTCATCAGCAGCCCGGTCCTGCGGCGCATGTCGCGGTAGAAATTCTCCATCCGCAGCGTGCCGCGATCCTGCGCCCAGTCGCGGAACTCGGGCAGCGGGCAGAGAAAGCGGTCGTCCTCGTGGATTTCGACCTTGCAGGCGAATTTCTCGGGCCAGTGTTCGATCGCCTGCTGGACTCGCCATTCGCCCGAATGCGTCACATGCACCGCGCGCGGATCGTGGCGCTCGATCGCGCGCGCGACCTCGCCGGTGAAGTCGCCGGCATTGTCGGGGTCGGTGAGGCGGATGTAGTCGACGCTCCAGCCTGCGTCCTCGAGCTCTTCCGCGAAATGCCGCATCGCCGAGAAGATCAGCGCGATCTTCTGCTTGTGGTGGCGCACATAGGTGGCCTCGTCCCACAGCTCCGCCATCAGGATGACGGTATCGTCCTTCGCCCGTCCGCGCAGCGAGGCGAGATCGCGCGTCAGCTGGTCGCCGAGCAGGGGGACGAGGACGGGTCTGTGGGCGGGGTCGGGCATCGCCGCGGCAATGCCCGACCCGGCAACCCTTGCCTAGGGCGGGCTTGCCTAGAGCTTGGCGATCTCGGCCTTGGCCGCGGCGAAGCCCTCTTCGATCGCCTCGGGGCCGAAGCCGGTCTTCTCGACGCGGACGAAGTCGAGGTCGTCCACCCCGACGAAACCGAAGAAGGTCTTCAACAGGCTCTCCTGGTTCTCGGCCATGTCCTCGTTGGCATAGGCGCCGCCGCGCGCCGAGGCGATCACCACCTTGCGCCCGCCGGCAAGCCCTTCGGGTCCGGCTTCGGAATAGCGGAAGGTCACGCCGGGCACGCCCAGCCGGTCGAGCCAGGCCTTGAGCTGGCTCGGGATCGAGAAATTGTACATCGGCGCGCCGACGATCACCACGTCCGAGGCGAGGCATTCGTCGAGCACGGCACGCTGCTCGGGATAGGCGGCGGCGACCGCTTCCTCATGCGTCTCGGGCGCGGTGCGGATCGCCTTGGTGGTGATCGGGTCGATATGCGGCAGCGGGTCGGCGACCAGATCGCGCTCGATCACCGTCGCATCGGGGTGCTTTTCGCGGAAGTGACGGGTCAGTTCCTCGGTCAGCCGGCGGGTGACGGACTGCTCGCCGGTGGTGGCGCTGTCGATTCGAAGGATTTGCATTGAGAGACTCCATGATTGCTGCGATAGTTACTGTCGATAACCTGGAGGCTATATGGATACCCTGACCCGCCCTGCGCAAGAAGGCACTGCGATGTCCGCTAGGGACAGCGGTGTAACCCTTGCGGTCCACGACGCGCCGCAATGCGGTGCGGTCAACGACATCCTCGCGCGGGTCGGCGACAAATGGTCGGTCCGCGTGGTGATGAGCCTGGCCGAAGGATCGCAGCGCTTCAACGAATTGCGCCGCGGCATTCCCGGCATCTCGCAGCGAATGCTGACCCGCACCCTGCGCGGGCTCGAACGCGACGGGCTGGTGCAGCGCACCGTCACCCCCTCGGTCCCGCCGCGGGTCGATTACGAACTCACCCCGCTGGGCATCTCGCTGTGCGATCCGGTCGCGCGGCTGGGCAACTGGGCGATCGCCAACATCGGCGCGGTCGAAAGCGCGCGGGCGCAATTCGACCTCAAGCTGGATCACACGAAACTGTAGGGGTCGATATCGACGCTGACCCGCACCCCGGCGGTGTGGTGGAGCGCGCCGAGCCAGCGGCGCAGGATCGCCTGCAGTTCGACGCTGCGCTTTGCATTGATCAGCAGCCGGTAGCGGTAGCGCCCGCGCAGCAGCGACAGCGGGGCGGGGGCGGGGCCGTAGATCGCCATGTCGTCGTGGCGCGGGCGCGCGGCGCCGATGCGGTTGGCGGCCTCGCGCGCCTCGTCCTCTTCCTCGCTCGAGACGATGATCGCGGCCCAGCGACCGAAGGGCGGGGCGCCCGCCATCCGCCGCGCCTCGGTCTCGGCCTCGTAGAAGCCGTCGCGGTCGCCCGAGGCCAGCGCGGCGATCACCGGGGCGGCGGGATGGCGGGTCTGGATCAGCACCTCGCCCGGCTTGCTGGCGCGGCCCGCGCGGCCCGCGACCTGCGCCACCTGCTGATAGGTGCGCTCGGCCGCGCGCAGATCGCCGCCCTCGAGCCCGAGATCGGCATCGACCACGCCCACCAGCGTCAGCTCGGGGAAATGGAACCCCTTGGTTACCAATTGGGTGCCGACGATGACGTCGATCGCGCCCGCCTCGACCTGCGCGACGAATTGCGCCGCGCGGCCGGGTGAATTGAGCGTGTCCGATGTGGCGACGAAGACCCGCGCCTCGGGCAGCCGCTCGGCGACCTCGTCGGCGATCCGCTCGACCCCGGGGCCGCAGGCGACGAGGCAGTCGGGCTCGCCGCATTCGGGGCAGGTCGGGGGCGGCGCGGTCTCGTGGCCGCAATGGTGGCAGGCGAGCCGGCTGCTGAAACGGTGCTCGACCAGCCAGGCGCTGCAATTGGGGCATTTGAAGCGGAAACCGCAATTGCGGCACAGCGTCAGCGGCGCATAGCCGCGGCGGTTGAGGAACAGCAGCGACTGCTCGCCGCGCTCCAGACGTTCCGCGATCGCAGCGATCAGCGGTTCGGCGAGCCAGGCGCCGCGGCCGGGCTTCTCCTGCGTCAGGTCGATGGTCGTGATGCTGGGCATCTGCGCCCCCCCGAAGCGGCGCGGCAACTCGACGCGGGTGTAGGTGCCGTTATCGGCCATGGCGAGGCTTTCGAGCGCGGGGGTGGCGCTCGCCAGCACCACCGGAATACGCTCGAAATGGCCGCGCATCACCGCCACGTCGCGGGCGTGATAATGGACGCCATCCTCCTGCTTGAAACTCGCCTCATGCGCTTCGTCGACTACCACCAGCCCGAGCTTTGCATAGGGCAGGAACAGCGCCGATCGCGCCCCGACCACCACCTGCGCGCCGCCCTCGGCAATGGCGCGCCAGGCGCGCCGCCGCTCGGTCGATTTGAGCGCCGAGTGCCATAGCACCGGCGCCGCGCCGAAGCGCTCCTCGAAGCGGGTCAGGAAGGCCTCGGTCAGCGCGATCTCGGGCAGCAGTACCAGCACCTGCCGCCCCAGCCGCAGCGCCTCGGCGATCGGTTCG
>JAHJWA010000310.1 GCA_018828205.1 Alphaproteobacteria bacterium | reverse complement strand
GCGGCGCGCCAGGCGCTCACCGCGGCGATCGCCGCCAGCGCCAGAATGGTGGTCCAGACGATCGGAAAGACCGGGCGCGGCGGGGTCCATTCCGGTTTCGCCAGCCCCTCGTACCAGGGCCCGAGATGCGTGATCGTTGCGCCGATCATCGCGACCACGACCGCCGCGAACCCGGCGATGACGATCGGCATGATCCAACCGCGGCTCATTGCGCCGCCGGCCTCAGCCCCAGCAGATGCGCGGTGTCCTTGAGGAATATCCTGAGATACGCCAGCGATCTGGCGCGGACGAGCCGCTTGTTCATATAGGCCTGCCAGGTCAGTTCTTGGACATCCGGATCGGCGCACATATCGACGAAGCGCTCGCGGCGCTTGTCGCTCGAATACCAGAAATACTGCATCATCCCGAGTACCCAGAACACCTTGCCGTGCTCGCGCATGAAGGCCCGGCGCGCGCGGCGCAGCGTGGCGGGCGCGCCGCTGGCTAGGAAGGCGCCCGCTGCCTCGGCGACGATCCGTCCGCTGGTCATCGCGTAATAGATCCCCTCCCCCGAGGCGGGCGCGACCACGCCGGCGGCATCGCCGGTGACGATCACATCGCGGCCATTGTCCCAGCGCTTGAGCGGCTTGAGCGGGATCGGCGCGCCTTCCGAGCGTACGGTTTCGCATCGCGCCAGACCCAGGTTGTCGCGCATCGTCTTGACCGCGCCGCGCAAGGGAAAGCCCTTGTTCGCGCTGCCCACGCCCACGCTGGCGGTCTCGCCATGCGGGAAAACCCAGGCGTAGAAATCGGGCGAGAGCTTGCCCTGGTAGAAAACGTCGCAGCGATTGGCATCGAAGCCCTCGCTGCGGTGCGCGGGGGAGCGGATAATCTCGTGATAGGCGAAGACGCAGGGCATCCGCTCGGCCCCGGCGATCTCCTGCCTGGCGACCGCGGAGCGCGCGCCATCCGCGCCGATCACCACGCGCGTGCGGATTTTGCGCAAGGGACCGTCACGGGTCTCGCGATAGCAGACCAGCGGTCCCGCCTCGCCATCGCGCTCGATGGTTTCGAAAACTCCCTTGCGGCGCGTGGCTCCGGCCTCGCCCGCGCGCACCCGCAGCCATTCGTCGAACTGGTCGCGGTCCACCATCCCGACGAACCCGATCTCGCCCACCGGCATGTCGACCGCGCGGTCCGAGGGCGCGATCATCCGCGCCGCGCGCGCGCGCGCCACCAGCAGCCTGTCGGGAACCGCGAAATCCTCGAGCAGCCGCGGCGGCACCGCCCCGCCGCAGGGCTTGATCCGCCCACCGCGGTCGAGCAGCAGGACCAAGTGCCCGGCGGTGGCCAGATCGCAGGCCGCGGTGGCCCCGGCCGGCCCGCCGCCGACCACGACGGCGTCGTAGAATTCCTCGATCATGTCGGCACGGCTCCCGAAAAACGCTGTGACTTCTGGGCGGCGACGCGCAGCGCGAGCGCGGCTGCCACTACGAACAGACCGGCCTCGATCGCGAAGATGAGCTGGAAGGCGGCGGCGTCCTGGCCCCGCGCCCCGCGGGCAAGATCGACGCCGAGTGCACCCAGCAGCCCGCCGAGCCCGAAGGCGATCGCCTGCGACGCGCCCCAGACGCCCATGCGGACGCCTTCGCGGGTCCGCCGGCCGGCGCCCGCCAGCCCCATCATCGCCCCGATCGCGGCGACCGCGAACAGCCCGTTGAAGAAGCCGAGCGCAAGGACATTGGCGGCGAGCGGCCAGCCCGGCCCCGCCTGCGCCCCGATCGCGAGCGCCGCCAGGGCCAGCGCCGAGCCAAGGCAGCCGGCCGCGATCCAGCTGCGCAATTCGCCCGGCATTCGCCCGGCAAACCCGCTCCCGCCGATCCCCGCCACCACCATGCCGATCAGCACCCCGCCGTGCTGGATTCCGGCAAGGCTGGTCGATTCGCCGGGGGTCATATCGAACACCAGCCCGGCGAAAGGCTCGAGGATCAGATCCTGCATCGAATAGGCGAGCATCGAGACGAAGATGAACAGCGTGAAGGCCCGTGCGGTGGGGTCGCTCAGGATTTCGGCGATGGCCTCGCGGAAGTCGGGCACCGGTTCGGTGCACGCGGTTGCCGCGGGCATCGCCTGTCGCTCGAGCCGGAACACCGCCAGCGTCGTCAGCAGCAGCGCAGCGCCCACCACCCCGCTCGCCACCAGCGCAAGCCGGGCGGTCGAAAAGGGATCGAGCAGCGCCCCCGCGACGCCCGCGGATACGACGATCCCGGCGACCATCATGATCCAGGTG
>JAHJWA010000004.1 GCA_018828205.1 Alphaproteobacteria bacterium | reverse complement strand
TCATTCGAAGGGGAGTAAATTATGAAGTTTGGTAAAGTAGCCCTGGCCGCATCGGCCGTAAGTCTCGCGATCACCCCGGCTGCCTTCGCTGCCGAGCGCGTCAGCGCGCCCGTCACCGGAGAGAGCGAAATCGGTGGCGGCGGTGCTACCGTGGCGGTTCTCTTCGCGATCCTCGCGCTGGGCATCGGCATCGCGGTCGGCGGTTCGGACGAACCCGTCAGCCCCTGATCGCTGTATCGGCTTGAATTCGAAACGGGGTCGGCTTGCCGGCCCCGTTTTCGTTTGCGCTTCCGTTTGCGCTGGGGGTGCGTTTGCGCTGGGGCTTCGTTTGCGCTGGGGGAAGTGGCGGGCCGACCGATCCCCGACCGGGAATTGCCTCGCGGGTCTATTTCGCCTTGGGGGCAGGCGCGCGCGGCAGGCTGAGGCGGACCAGCAGCCCGCCCAGATCCTCGCTCTCGCCCAGTTCGACCTCGCCGCCGTAGATCTCGGCGACATCGCGCACGATCGCCAGCCCCAGCCCGGTCCCCGGCTTGCCGGTATCGAGCCGCGCGCCGCGATCGAAGATGCTGATCCGGTCCGCCTCGGGGATGCCGGTTCCGTCGTCCTCGACCCAGATCACGCACATTCTCTCGCCGGGTTCGGCATCGATGGTCGCGAACACGCTGCCGCCGCCGTATTTGGCCGCGTTCTCGATCAGATTGCCGAGGATCTCGTCGAGATCCTGACGCTCGATCGAGACCTGCGCGTTGCGATTGCCGTCGATATCGAAGCGGCTGCCGGGATAGAGCCGCTCGACCGCGCGGCGCACCGCCTCGGCGCTTTCGCAGACCGGCGTGCGCGCCAGCCCCACCGCGCGGCGCCCCACCGCCCGCGCGCGCGCGAGATGGTGATCGACATGGCGCTGCATGGTGCGCGCCTCGCGGATCGTGGTGTCGGCGAGATCGGGCGCGCGCGCGGTGGCGGCGTTGGTCAGCACGGTGAGCGGGGTCTTGAGCGCATGCGCGAGATTGCCCGCATGGGTGCGCGCTTCCTCGGCCTGCTTCGCCGAATGCGCGAGCAGACCGTTGAGCTCTTCCACCAGCGGCTGGACCTCGAGCGGCAGCGGCTCGTCGATCCGGTTGACCCCGGTGCTGCGCATGTGCTGGATCGCCGCGCGCACGCGCCGCAGCGGACCCAGCCCGACCCAGTTCTGCAGCACCGCCATGGCAAACAGGCCCAGCCCCAGCAGCGCGAAGCTCCACACCAGGATTGCGCGGATTTCACCGATCTGCGCATCGAGTTCCCCGCGGCTGGCGGCCACGGTGAACCACCAGCGGGTGTCGCTGTCGGGCAGATAGACCGCGCGTTCCGCCACCCTCAGGGGTTCCGAGGGGAATTGTTCGGAATTGTAGATCACCATGTCGTGGCCGGGGTCGCTGGCGCGCACCTCGAGGCTGCGATCCCACAGGCTGCGGCTGGGATAGTCCTCGTGCCCCTCGCCGCGGATCTGCCAGTAGACGCCGCTGTTGGGTTCGAGAAAGCGCTGGTCGCCCAGCCGCCGGTAGAAATAGACGTCGCCGAAATTGTCGATCTCGGCCGAGGAGACCAGCGCGTTCATCACATATTCGAGCTGGTCGTCGAAATTGCGCTCGACCAGGCTGGTCAGCGTGCGATCAAGCGCGAAGCCGCCCGCGAGCAGCAGGATCAGGATCCAGCCGGCCGCGATCGCCATCATCCGGCTCGCCAGGCTGCGCTTGCCGCCGGCGATACGACCCAAGCTCACGGGCCCCGAAGTCGCGGGCCCCGGAGACACGGGGCTGCGTCCCTCCCCCGCCGGTTCGGCCGGGGAAGCGCCCGCGTGTTCGGGGCTACGCGCGGGGGGCGTCGTCGGGGTCGTCGAGAGAGTAGCCAAGGCCACGGATCGTTGTGATGACTTCGGCACCCAGCTTCTTGCGGATACGCGTGACGAAGACCTCGATGGTGTTGGAATCGCGGTCGAAATCCTGATCGTAAATATGTTCGATCAGCTCGGTGCGGCTGACCACCTTGCCCTTGTGATGGATCAGGTAGCTCAGCAGCTTGTATTCCTGCGCGGTCAGCTTGACCGGTTCGCCCTTGAGCGTGACGCGGCCCGAACGCGTGTCGAGCCGGACATCGCCCGCGGTCAGCTCGCTCGAGGTGTTGCCCGAGGCGCGGCGGATCAGCGCGCGCAGGCGGGCGATCAGCTCCTCGGTCTGGAACGGCTTGGCGAGATAGTCGTCGGCGCCAGCATCGAGCCCGGCAACCTTGTCCGACCAGCTGTCGCGCGCGGTGAGGACCAGCACCGGGAAAGTCCGCCCTTCCTTGCGCCACATCCCCAGCACCGACAGCCCGTCGATCTCGGGCAGGCCGAGATCGAGGATCACGGCGTCGTAATCCTCGGTCGAGCCCATGAAATGGCCGTCTTCGCCATCGGTCGACAGATCGACCGCATAGCCGTTCTGTTCGAGCGTGGATTTGAGTTGCTGGCCGAGGGTCGGCTCGTCCTCGACAATCAGGAGCCGCATAAAGTTTCTATCCCTGTTCGCGCATCGGCGGTCCAACAGCGGAGCGCGCCGGAGATGTCGTTCATCTGCAGGAACGCGTCAAGTTGGCGCAAGTTTCTGACGGTGCCCTATCGGCTGCGGCGGATCACCCTGCCGGTGCGGGCATCGACATCGACGAACATCACCCGGCCCTCGCGGATGAACTTGAGCCGGTAGGCCATCGCGGTCGAATCATAGGCGGGGCCGAGATATTCGGAATCGCGCATGGTGGGCAGGATGCGCGCCTCGATCTCGCGCAGCGACAGCACATTGCCCGCGCGCATTTCCTTGCGCGCCTCGCCCTGATCGGAATTCTGCTGGGCGAGAGCGGGAGGATGTGCGGAAAGCGTCAGGCCGGCAGCGGCCAGGGAGGCGAGGAGATGTTTCATGATGGCTGGATGATTGCACCCAAACCATTGAACAAGGACTGAATGTCCCCCCGCCCCCTTATGGCACTGCCCTCCAGCGCTCCTAGCGCGTCATCTCGTATTTCACGGTGATCGTGACCCCGGTGCCGACCTGGCCGGGCTCGATCGGCGGCGCGGCTTCGGCCGAATCGGCGGACATCCGCGCCATCGCGGGCTGCGGCATCGGACCCGCGTTCTGGACGCTCTCGGAAATCTCGAGCAGCCTGATGCCCGTATAGCCCGCCATCCGGGCGTAGTCCTGCGCCATTCGCTGGCCGCGAGCATAGGCTTCCGTGCGCGCCGCTTCCTTGGCCGCGGCATCGTCCTCGAGCATGAAATTGGGGCCGTAGATATTGTTGGCGCCGGTGCTCACCAGCGCGTCGAGAATGTCCCCGGCGCGCGCCAGATCGCGCAGCGTCACCTGGACCTGATTGCTGACGTTGTAGCCGCGGAAGACCTGCTCGCCGGTGCCCTGATTGTAGTCATATTGCGGGCTGACGCTGAAATTGCTGGTCTGGATATCCTCGCGGGCGATGCCGAGTTCGCGCAGCCGGGCGATGATGCGGTCCATGGCCTGCGAGTTTTCGGTCAGCGCCTCGCGCGCGGTGTCGGCGCGGGTCATCACCCCGGCGCCGAGCTGCGCGACATCGGGCGCGCTGCGGAACACCTCGTTCACCGAGAGCTCGACCACCGGGCCCTGGCTCTCGATCTGGATCTCGGCGGCGCCGGCGGGGGCTGCGACGACCGCCATCGCGGCGAAGGGGAGGGTGGCGAGGGGAATTGCGTATCGAAGCATGGGTGTTCTCCTTGTCGGCAAGCCATCCGCCCGCCTCGAACCATTCAAGCGCGGCGGCGGCGACTTGTTCCGCCGCGCAATCCCGCGATTCCCGTGCACCGGGGATGAACGACGCCCGCCCCGCGCCGGAACGGGAGTTAGGACTTGTCGCACCGGCGCGGCGCGCCTACCTCGCGCTTCCCATGGCGCAACCTCCGATCCTCAGCTGGGAAGGCCTCGGCCTTCAACAGGGCGGTCGCTGGCTGTTCGGCGCGCCCGAGACCGGCGGGCTCGACCTGCATATCGGACCGCGCGACCGGATCGCGCTGATCGGTCGCAACGGCGCGGGCAAGACCACGCTGTTCAGGCTGATCGACGACAAGCTCGAGGCCGATCGCGGCCTGCGCAAGGTCAAGCCCGGGACCCGGATCGTGGTGCTCGAGCAGGATCCTGCGGTCGCCGGCCACGCGACGCTGATGGACTGGGCGCTCTCGGGAGCAGACGCGCCCGCCGAACACGAGATCGATTCGATCGCCGACCAGCTCGGCATCGATATGACCACCGCGACCAAGGGCGCGAGCGGCGGCGAACGGCGCCGCGCCGCGATCGCCCGCGCGCTGGCGCAGGATCCGGACCTGCTGCTGCTCGATGAGCCGACCAACCATCTCGATCTCGCCGCGATCGACTGGCTCGAGGATTATCTCGACCGCTACACCGGCGCCTTCGTGGTGATCAGCCACGACCGCACCTTCCTCAAGCGGCTGACCCGCGCGACGCTGTGGCTCGACCGCGGGGGCCTCAGGCGCAAGGAGATCGGCTTCGGCGGCTACGAGGCCTGGGAAGAACAGGTCTATGCCGAGGAAGCGCGCAACGCCGACCGGCTCGACGCCAAGCTCAAGCTGGAGGCGCACTGGCTCGAACGCGGGGTGACCGCGCGGCGCAAGCGCAACCAGGGGCGGCTCGAGAAGCTCCACCAGATGCGCGCCACCCGCGCCGGCATGATCGTGGGCGCGGGCACCGCCAAGCTCAAGCTGGCGACCGAGACCGAGTTCAAGTCCAAGTCGGTGATCACCGCCACCAATATTTCCAAGAGCTACGACGGGCGCGCGATCATCAAGCCTTTCAGCCTGCGGATCCAGCGCGGCGATCGGATCGGCATCGTCGGCTCCAACGGCGCGGGCAAGACCACGCTGCTCAAGATGCTGACCGGCGAGCTCGAACCCGACAGCGGCACGGTCGAGATCGCCAAGACGCTCACGGGGGTGATGATCGACCAGCAGCGCAGCCTGATGGCGCCCGACAAGACGGTGCGCGAGGTGCTCGCCGAGGGCGGCGACTGGATCGACGTGTGCGGGGTGCGCAAGCACGTCCAGGGCTATCTCAAGGACTTCCTGTTCGACCCCAAGATGGTCGACACCAAGGTCGGCATCCTCTCGGGCGGCGAACGCTCGCGGCTGCTGCTGGCGCGCGAATTCTCCAAGGCGAGCAATCTGCTGGTGCTCGACGAGCCGACCAACGATCTCGATCTCGAGACGCTCGACCTGCTGCAGGAGGTGATCGCCGATTACGAGGGCACCGTGCTGCTGGTGAGCCACGATCGCGACTTCCTCGACCGCACGGTGACGCTGACGCTGGGGCTCGACGGGACCGGCCAGGTCGATGTGGTCGCGGGCGGCTACGAGGACTGGCAGCGCAAGCGCCGCGAGGTCTTCGCCGGAAAAGCCGCTGCCGCTGCGGCGAACAAGCCCGCCGCCAAACCCGCCCCGCCAGCGCCGAAATCGGACAAGCTGACCTATAAGGACCAGCGCGACTACGAATTGCTGCCCGCGCGGATCGAGGAGCTGGAAGCGGCGATCGTCCGCGGCGAGGCGATCCTCGCGGACCCCGACCTCTTCACCGCCGACCCGCAGAAATTCGCCAATATCCTCAAGGGGATCGAGAACGCGCGCAGCGAGAAGGATGCCGCGGAAGAGCGCTGGCTGACGCTGGCCGAACAGGTCGAGGGGTGAGCGAGGCGCTGCGGCGCGAAATCGCCGGCTGCCGGCTCTGCGCGAAAGCCCTGCCGCATGGGGTGCGCCCGGTGGTCGGCTTTTCCGCAACCGCCAGGCTGCTTATCATCGGCCAGGCGCCGGGCTCCAAGGTCCATGAGAGCGGGATCCCCTGGGACGATGCCAGCGGCGACCGGCTGCGCGAGTGGACCGGGCTGAGCAAGGACGAGATGTACGATCCCGCGCGGGTGGCGCTGGTGCCGATGGGGTTCTGCTATCCCGGCAAGGCGAGCGGGGGCGACAAGCCGCCGCGCCGCGAATGCGCCCCGCAATGGCACGAGCGCGTGCTCGAGGTGCTCCCGGCGAAACGGCTGACACTGCTGGTGGGGATGCATGCGCAGACCCATTATCTCCCCGACCAGCGCAAATGGTCGATGACCGAGCGCGTGCGGAATTTTCGCGCCTTCCTGCCGGACAGCTTTCCCCTTCCCCACCCCGCCTGGCGCAGCACGATCTGGATGCGCAAAAACCCCTGGTTCGAGACCGAGGTGCTGCCCGAACTGCGCGCGGCGGTGGCGGGCGCGATGGCGGGGCCGATGGCGGGGCCGATGGCGGGACGGCGCGCAGGTTGATGAAACACACGCCCCCCGCATCACGCTAGGCGGTAGAAATCGGCGACGCGGTCGAGCGCGAGGCGGAGCACCAGCTTGCCGCTGCGCGTGGGCCATTCGAGCGCCTTTTCCGCCGCGGGGAGCGTCTCGCCGGCGCAGATCACCCGCCACAGCACGTCCTGCAGACCCCCACCCGCCTGCGCCAGCGCGCCGTGGAAGCGCGCCTTGGCGGCGATCTGGCGTTCGGCGCCGGTCAGCCCGGTCTCGCCCGTGGTGCGCGCGCGGACCGGGTCCCAGCGCATGGTGACGCGGGCACCCAGCTGCGCGCGCTCGTAATCCATCCGCAGCCGCTCGCCGGCGTCGAACTGGCGATCGTCGAGATAGCCGCGCGCATAGAGCCAGGAGAGCGGCGATTCGGCGAGATTGACCGTCACCGAGCGGCGGTGCCGCGAGCGCGCCCGCCCCGCGCGGCGCGGGCCTTCCTCGGTGAGTTCGCGTTCGACCAATTGCTGCTTCATCCCGGACCTCCTGTGATGGATCGCAGCCCTTGCATTGTTCCGGTTCCTGTAGGAAAGCGGAAAAACCAGATAGGTTAGAGAAAGCCAGTCATGATCAACCGCATCCGCGACATCCGCAAGCAGAAGGGCTGGACCTTGGCCGATCTCGCGGAGGCCTGCAGCCCGCCGACCACGCCGCAAACGGTCGGCCGGCTCGAGACCGGGATGCGCAATCTCTCGCTCAAATGGATGGAGCGGATCGCCGGAGCGCTCGGGGTCGAACCCGAGATGCTGGTGCGCTCGGACAAATCGAGCCACCCGCAGACCGTTGCGGTGCTCGCCGCCGAGGGCGCGGAGGCACTGCCGACGCCGCGCGATGCGCTGCTCGCCACCGATCTGGGCGGCGAGGCACCGCTGGTGGTGCTCGAGATCGCCTATCCGCATGGCGAGTACCGCCCCGGCGACCAGCTCTGGCTGCGCCAGCTCGCTCCCGAGGACGCGGGCCGCGCGATCAACCGCGACGTGCTGATCCCGCGCAAGCACGGGCGCTTTGCCTTCGGGCGGCTGATCGACCGCCAGGGCAAGCTCGTCGGCGTGCTCCCGCCGGGACACGGGCAGAAGCAGGAGGTGGTCAGCGACCCCGCCTGGATCGCGGTCGCCGAGATGCTGGTGCGGCGGCTCTGATGCCGCGCGTCCTGTCGCTCTCGACGCTATGCCCCAACAATGCGTAGCCCCGCTTCGGCACCTTCGTCGCGCGCTCGCTCGAGGCGCTGCAGCGCGAGACCGCCTGGGACGCGACCGTGATCAACCCGATCGGCGTGCCGCCGGTGGCGCTGGGCCAATACC
>JAHJWA010000309.1 GCA_018828205.1 Alphaproteobacteria bacterium | reverse complement strand
TGTCGCCAAGCTCACCGTCTCGATCGCCAAGGTGCGCCCCTTCATCTGCACGGTCGACTGGCGCCCGGTGACGCTGACCGACCGCGCGGATTTGCGCGCGCTGCTGGCGCCCAGGCGCGAGCAGCTCGAACTGTTCGCGGCGTGAAACTTCGCTCTTTTCCGTCATCCCAGCGAAAGCTGGGATCTCCATCCGCCCGGTCCAGCCTCGCCGCACCGGACCCCAGCTTTCGCTGGGGTGACGAAGGGGCGAACGCGGCGTGACCGCGCTCCAGCATCTCGCGGCCGGCACCCGCTATCTGGTCCAGCTCGCCGAGCCCGACGATTTCGAGGCCTGGCGCGAGCGGGCGCGGGCGCTGGTGCAGGCCGATGTCCCGCCCGACCGGATCGCCTGGGTCGAGCCGGGCGGCAGCGGCGATCTTTTCGCCTCTGCCGGCGGCGCGGGCCAGCAGCGCCTGCCCGCGCCGCCCGCGGATGCACCGCCGGTGCGCGCCAACCGCCGTTTCGTCCAGCTGGCGCGCAACGCGCTGCTGCACCGCGATCCCGAGCGTTTCGCGCTGCTCTATCGGCTGCTGTGGCGGCTGCAGGCGACCCCGCGGATCATGGAGGACGGCGCCGATCCCGATATCCGGCGGGTCGAGGAGCTCGCCAAATCGGTGCGCCGCGACAGCCACAAGATGCACGCCTTCGTCCGCTTTCGCCTCGTCGAGAACGAGGATGGCAATGAGGCGCACGGAGCGGGCGAGCATTACGTCGCCTGGTTCGAGCCCGAGCATCATATCCTGCGCGCCAATGCCGGCTTCTTCATGCGGCGCTTCGCCAATATGCGCTGGTCGATCCTTACCCCGGCGGGTTCGCTGCACTGGGATGGCGCGGTCATGCACGAAGGCCCGCCCGCGCAGCGCGGCGATGCGCCGACGGGCGACCCGATCGAGGATCTGTGGCGCGGCTATTACGCCTCGATCTTCAACCCGGCGCGGCTGAAGGTGGGCGCGATGCTCAAGGAGATGCCGCGCAGATACTGGAAGAACATGCCCGAAGCCGCGCTCATCCCCGAGCTGATCGCCGGGGCACAGCGGCGCGAGGCGGCGATGGTCGACGCCGGGGCGCTGGACTTCGCCGAGCGGCCCGAGAGCCTCGCGGGAATCGCCAAGGCGATCCACGCCTGCCGCCAGTGCCCGATCGGCGCGCTCGACAACCATGCGGTGATGGGGGAAGGGCCGCGCGATGCCGTCTTGATGATCGTGGGCGAACAGCCTGGCGATCAGGAGGATTTCGCCGGGCGCCCCTTCGTCGGGCCCGCGGGGCAATTGCTCGACCGCCATCTCGAGCGCGCGGGGATCGACCGGAGCGGCGCCTATGTCACCAATGCGGTCAAGCATTTCAAATATGTCCAGCGCGGCAAAAGCCGGCTGCATCAGAACCCGGGCGCCAAGGAGATCGACACCTGCCGCTGGTGGCTCGAGGGCGAGCGCGCGGTGGTCCGGCCGCGGCTGGTGCTCGCCATGGGCGCCAGCGCGGCACGCGCGCTGCTGGGCAAGACGGTGAGCATCTCCAAGGCCCGCGGCGCGCCCTTGGCGCTCGAGGATGGCAGCGAATTGTGGATCACCGCGCATCCCTCCTATTTGCTGCGGCTCGAGGGCGAGGCGCGGGCCGCGCAGGCGGCGCTGTTCGATGCCGATCTGGCTTCGGTCAAGGCGCGGCTGGCCGAGCTGTGCGCGTGAGACTGGCGCCATGCCCGAACAGCCTCTCACCCCCGACAAGCGGCGGATCGAGTTCGATCCCGATCTGATCGATGCGCCGCCGCGCGCGGAGTTCGTCGAATTGGGGATCACCAGCTGTTTCAGCTTCCTGCGCGGAGCGAGCGATGCGGTGGATCTGGTCACGACTGCGCGGGCGCTGGGCTATGACGCGCTCGGGATCGCCGATGCCAATTCCATGGCGGGGGTGGTGCGGCTGCACACCGAGGCGAAAACGCTGAAATTGAAACCGCTTATCGGCTGTCGTTTGGAAACGGTCGAGGGTTTGGCCTTCCTCGCCTATCCCATGGATCGCGCCGCCTATGGCCGCCTGTGCCGGCTGATCAGCGCGGGGCGGATGAGCACGCTCGAAGGCGAATGGCAGGCCAAGGGCGCCTGCGAGATCGATCTCGCGATGCTGGCGGGAGAGTGCGAGGATGTGCAGCTGATCCTGCTGCCGCCCGATGACCTCGACGCAGAGATCACGATAGCGGTGGAAAGCAATGTCATCCCCCTCCCGCTTGCGGGAGAGGCTAAGGGTCGGCTTGCGCTTCAGGACAGAGCCACCCCGGCCCCCTCCCGCAAGCGGGAGGGGAGTTCGCTCACCGCCCCCTTCGCCGAACTCCTCCCGCAGCTCGTCCGCCGGCTCCCGACACTGCGCCATATCGCCGCCGCCTATCTCTACCGCGGCGACGATGCGGCGCGGATCGCGCGGCTCGATGCGCTGGCGCGCGTCCATGGGCTGTCGATCCTCGCCACCAATGACGTCCATTACCACACGCCCGCGCGGCGGCCGCTGCAGGATGTGATGACCGCGATCCGGCACAAGACCACGGTGGCCGCCGCCGGCCATCTGCTCGCCGCCAATGCCGAGCGCTATCTCAAGCCGCCCGAGACCATGGTGCAGCTGTTCGCGCGCTGGCCTCATGCCGTCGCCGCGACCCGCGAAGTGGCGGATCGCTGCCGTTTCAGCCTCGACGAGCTGGCCTATGAATACCCCGAGGAGATCCATCCCGACGGCATGACGCCACAGGCCTTTCTCGAGGCCGAGACCTGGAACGGCGCGCAATGGCGCTACCCCGCGGACGAGACGGGTGGCGGCCTTCCCGACGCCGTCCGCGAGACGCTGGAACGCGAACTCGCGCTGATCGGCAAGCTGGGCCTCGCGCGCTATTTCCTCACCATCAAGGACATCGTCGATTACGCCCGCGCCCAGGACCCGCCGATCCTGTGCCAGGGGCGCGGCAGCGCGGCCAATTCGGCGGTGTGCTACTGCCTCGGCATCACCAGCGTCGACCCCGCCAAGCACGCGCTGCTGTTCGACCGTTTCATCTCAGAGGAGCGCAAGGAGCCGCCCGATATCGATGTCGATTTCGAGCACGAGCGGCGCGAGGAGGTGATCCAGTATATCTACGCAAAATACGGCCGCCACCGCGCGGGGCTCTGCGCCACGGTGATCCACTACCGCCCGCGCATGGCGATCCGCGAGGTCGGCAAGGCGATGGGGCTGACCGAGGATGTCACCGCCGCGCTGGCCAAGACCGTCTGGGGTGGGTGGGGGAGCGAGATCAGCGAACGCCACGCGCAGGAAACCGGGATGGACGTGACCGATCCGCACCTGCGGCGGGTGCTCAAGCTGACCGAACAAATGATTGGTATGCCGCGCCATTTGTCGCAGCATGTCGGCGGATTCATTCTCACCGAGGGGCCGCTGACCGAGACCGTCCCGATCGGCAATGGCGCCATGCCCGCGCGCAGCTTCATCGAATGGGACAAGGACGATATCGAGGCGCTGGGGATCCTCAAGGTCGATGTGCTGGCGCTGGGGATGCTGACCTGCATCCGCAAATGCCTCGACCTGCTCGAGGATCACCACGGCCGCAGCCTTACCCTCGCCACCGTCCCGCGCGAGGATCCCGAGACCTACGCCATGCTGCGCAAGGGGGATTCGCTGGGCGTGTTCCAGGTCGAGAGCCGCGCGCAGATGAACATGCTGCCCCGGCTGCGCCCGCGCGAGTTCTACGATCTGGTGATCCAGGTCGCGATCGTGCGGCCCGGCCCGATCCAGGGCGACATGGTCCACCCCTATCTCAAGCGCCGCCGCGGCGCCGAGCAGGTGGTGATCCCCGCGCCCGCGCCGCAGCACGGCCCGCCCGACGAGCTCTCCAGCATTCTCGCGCGCACGCTGGGGGTGCCGATCTTTCAGGAGCAGGCGATGAAGATCGCGCTCGACGCCGCGCGATTCTCGCCGCTGGAGGCCAACCGGCTGCGCAAGGCCATGGCGACTTTCCGCAGCCGCGGCATGGTCGACGAATTGCAGGACATGATGGTCGAGCGGATGGTGACGCGCGGCTACGACCGCGACTTCGCGCAGCGCTGCTTCAACCAGATCCGCGGCTTCGGCGAATACGGCTTCCCCGAGAGCCATGCCGCCAGCTTCGCGCATCTGGTCTATATCTCGAGCTGGCTCAAATGCCACTTCCCCGCGGCTTTCGGCTGCGCGCTGCTGAACTCGCAGCCGATGGGCTTCTACGCGCCCGCGCAGATCGTCCGCGACGCGCGCGAGCACGGAGTCGAGGTGCTGCCGGCGGATGTGAATTTCTCGCGGTGGGATTGCACGCTGGAGGAGCGGCAGGAAGAAAGGGGTGTTTCGCACGAAGGCGCTAAGGCGCGACGCGAGGGTTTCACACGAAGACACGAAGACACGAAGAAGGAAGACATGCGGCAAAGCCGCTCTGAGGAATCCAGCCTTGCGACGGGCGCAAGGGATGGGGAAGGCGAGCCGCTTCGCGGGGAAGACCCTTCATGCCTTGGCGTCTTCGCGTCTTCGCGCGAACCG
>JAHJWA010000308.1 GCA_018828205.1 Alphaproteobacteria bacterium | reverse complement strand
GCGCATTTCCTGATGGCTCATCTTCAGCCGCTTCTGCTGGCGCAGCCACATGATCGGCAGATCGACCATCGCGATCACCACCAGCCCCGCCGACAGCGCGAAGACCAGCGAGACGATCGCATCCCAGGCAGCGCCGAGCTGGACCGAGAGCGATCCGCGCCCCAGCCCGATCATCGTGTCGATGCTCGACCACCACCAGGCAAAGGCGATCGCCCCGAGCAGGACGATCTTGAGCAGGCCCTTGCCCATCTCGATCAGGCCGGTCGGGCCGAACATCCGCTTCAGCCCCGACAGCGGGTTGATCCGCGACCCCTTGGCGGCCAGATTCTTCGCCACCCACCGGCCGCGTCCGAAACCCAATTGCGTCAGCAGGGTCACGAGAATGACCGGGACCGCGAGCGTGAGGATGGCGAGAACCGAAAGGTAGAGCCCCTCCATCATCAGGATGCTGACATTGTAATCGTTCATGTCGCGCGCGTCGAAGCGGAACGCCTCGCGCATCAGACCGGCGAGACCTTCGAGCAGCCAAGGCCCCGCGAACACCAGCCACGCCCCGCCCAGCAGCATCACCGCCGCCGTGCCCGATTCCTTCGAGCGCAGGACATCGCCCTTCTTGGCGGCGTCGGCGAGGCGCTTTTCGGTCGGTGCGAAGGTCTTTTCGCCGGCGGTTTCCTCGCTCATCGGGCGATCACCCGTTCGGCCTGGTCGAGCGAGCCTTCGACGATGCCAAGAAACTGGTCGTAGATCAGCGGCGCCGAGATCACGAGCGCGGCGAGCCCGGCAAGAACGCCCGCCGGCAAGCCGAGCGCGAACAGGTTCAGCGAGGGGGCCGAGCGGCTCAGGATGCCGGTCAGCACCTGGACCAGGAAGAGGATCAGCGTCACCGGGAGCGCGATCCGCAGCGCGGTTTCGAACATGCTGGTCGCGAAGCCCGCGATCATCGCGAAGCGATCGGCGCCCAGCCAGGTTTCTCCCGGGGGAAAGGCGCGATAGCTTTCGGTCACCAGCGCGATCCAGTGCAGATGCGCGCCCGTGGCGAGGAAGATCAGGGTCAGGACGATGACGAAATACTGGCCGAAGGCGGTGGTCGTCCCGCCGCTCATCGGGTCGCTCGACATCGCCATGCTCATCCCCATCCCGCCGCCGATCAGTTCGGCCGCGACCGTGGGGGCGGCAAAGGCCAGCTGCAGCACGAAGCCGAGCGCGAGACCGACGATCACTTCTCCCGCGACCGCCAACATGCCCTCGAGCGACAGCAGCGCGGGCGGGGTCGCGATTTCGGGCAACCAGATCGAGGTGAAGATCGCCAGCGCGCCGGTGAGCGAAACGCGCACCGTCATCGGCACCGAGGAGGCGCCGAAGAAGGGCGCGGCGAGCAGGGCGGCGCCGATGCGGGTCATCAGGAAGACGACCCGCCACATGTCCTGCTCGAGCGCGCCAAAGCCGAAATCGAGACCCGTCACCGGCCCATCCGTGCGATTTCGGCGAAGATATCGAGCATGAAGTCGCTCACCAGCGCCATCATCGAGGCGCCGAACACCACCAGCACGAAGGCGACCGCGGCCAGCTTGGGGACGAAGGTGAGCGTCTGCTCGTTGACCGAGGTCGCCGCCTGGACCAGCCCGATCACCAGGCCGATGGCGAGGCTGGCGAGCAGGACCGGGGCCGCCACGAGAGCGGCGATCCACAGCATGCGGTCGGCGAGCGACAGGAGGACGGAGGCTTCATCCATGGCGGCTACGCGAAACTGGAGGCGAGCGAGCCCATCAGCAGCGCCCAACCGTCGACGAGGACGAAAAGCAGCAGCTTGAAGGGTAGCGAAACGATCATCGGGCTCATCATCATCATGCCCAGGCTCATCAGCACGCTGGCGATGACCAGATCGATGACCAGGAACGGCAGGAACAGCATGAAGCCGATCTGGAACGCGGTCTTGAGCTCGCTGGTGACGAAGGCCGGCAGCAGGATCGAGAAGGGCACCTCCTGCGGGCTGGCGAATTGCGGCGCGTCGGCGATATCCGCGAACATCCGCAGGTCGTATTCGCGGGTCTGGCGGATCATGAAGGCATGGAACTGGTCCCCGCCCCGTTCGATCGCGACCTCGGCACCGATCTCGCCCGCAGAATAGGGAGCGATCGCCGCCTCGTTCACGCGCTCGAGCGTGGGCGCCATGATGAACAGCGAGAGGAACAGGCTGATCCCGATCAAAACCTGATTGGGCGGCGATTGCTGCAGGCCGAGCGCCTGGCGCAGGATCGCCAGCACGATGATGATCCGCGTGAAGCTGGTCATCATCAGCAGCAGCGCGGGCAGGATGGTCAGCAGCCCCATCACCAGCAGCAGCTGGAGCGACAAGCTCAGCGGTTCGCCCCCCGCGCCCGCCATCTGGCCGAAAGCGCGATCGAGCGCACCGGGGACGGCGCCTTCGGCAGCGGCCTGCGCGTTGACCATGACCGGATAGGTCAGGGCAGCCAGGGCCGCGCCGTATTTGGCAAACCGGGCGATCATGGGGTCGGCTCCGCCAGCGCAGGCGCAGGGTCGCGAACGCGCGCCGGCGCCTCCGCCAACCGGGTCAGGCCGTTGCGCGAGGTCGAGACCAGGATCTCGCGGCCATGGAATTCGATCACCGCCAGCCGCAGCGTGGGGGACAGCATGGTGGTCTCGATGATCTTGACCGATTTCTCGCTGCCCGCAGGCACGCCGAACTGGCCCTGCAACCGCTTGGCCAGCTTGAGCGTGCCCCAGATCATCGCGCAGATGATCGGAAGCAGGATCAGCAGCTTGAGGACATACCAGAACATTACTGGTGCGCTTCCACTTTGGGTTCGGCGATCGCGCTGGGAGCGGAACCGCTGTGGCCCGAGGCGCCGACCAGTTCGAGCACGCGGATGGCAAAGCGGTTGCCTTGGGCAACAACCTCTCCGCGCGCGATCATCTTGCCGTTGACGAGAATGTCGAGCGGTTCGTCGGTCAGCCGATCGAGCTCGATGAAGCTGGATTCACCCAGCGCCAGGACATCGCGCAGCCGCATCTGCTTGCGTCCCAGCTCCACCGTCAGGCGGACGTCGATATCTTGGATGAGGCCGAAGCCGTCTGAGTGAAGCGACATGTCAGTGATCCTTCGAGATGGAAGTTTGCGTGAGTTCGAGCGCCACGCGGTCGTCGATTTCCCCGACGGTTCCGTGGGCGATGATGGTGTTGCCGATCAGCAGCGGCACATTGCGATGCACCGCGACCGGGATCAGCGAGCCGGGCGAAAGCCGGGACAGTCGGGCGATCGACATCGGCACGTCGACCAGCACCGCGCGCAGCGGCATCTCGACCTCGGCGATCGCCGAGCCTTCGAGACCGCGCGCGCCGATCGTGCGCCCGGTGGCGGGCGAGACCGCGCGCGAACCGACGATCTTGGCCAGCATCGCCTCGCTGGCCGCCAGACGGACCCGCCAGACGCGCTTGCTGCCTGCCAGCGACACCGACAGCGTGGCGGTCCAGATGCTTTCGCCCGCTTCGAACGGCGCGACCTGATCGACCACCGAGCCGCTGGCCGAGGCCGCGATCTCGCGCCGGTCGCAAGCGCGGCGCAGCGTTTCGGCGATGCGATCCTCGAACTGCTGCGCGAAACGCGCCGCGGAAGCCGGGAGCACCGCATAGTCTTCCTCGATCTCGCCGGTTCCGCCGAGGATGCGTTCGAACCGTGCAACCAGATCGGCGACCGGGGTCGAGACGAGGATACCGCACCGCTCCTGCCCCAGCGCGTAGAAGGAATGGACATTGCCGGTCGCGATCTGGGTCAGCCAGTCGCTGGCGGGAAGCTGCGCCAGCTCGCCGATCTCGCCCTGCATGGCGCGGCAATCGCACAGCTCGCCCAGCGAGGACTGCGCATGCTCGGCGAACTGCCGGGCGAAGCGCTCGAACTCGTTGGCGAAATCGGGCGGTGTCGCCGCGCGGCTGAGCAGCTCGTCGCAATGACTGGCCGCGCGCGCCGCAGTTTGAGGGAAGGTGGCGCTGATCATTGGATGATAAGCGAACGAAAATAGACGTTTGCGACGCCGCCGAAGCCTTCGCGCTCTTCGAGCACCTCGTTGATCGCCGCGGCCAGCCGTACTTGCAGCTGTTCCTTGCCCGACACGCCCATCAGCTCCGCTTCCTCGGTCGAAGCCAGTTCGACGAGGATCCGCGAGCGCAGCGCCGTCTCGTGCTCGTCGAGCCACATTAGGACGCGCCCGTCATGATGGGTTGAGGCCGCGACGCTGATCTGGATCAGCGCGGCACCACCGGCGAGGTTGGAGGTGAACTCGTCGTCGAAATTGTAATAGGCGGTGCGATATTTGCTGCCGCCCGCGCCGTGGACGATCTCGATCTTGTCCTTGTCCGCGCCTGCGACGGCGTAGGGAAAGGGATCCTCGGTTCCCTTGAGGACGAGCTTGGGCTCCATATCCTCGGCTTTCTGGGCGGGCTGGCCGATCATGCCGCTGGCGAAGGCGGCATAGGTGCCCCCGCCGCCGGCACCGAGCAGAACAAGACCGAACAGCGCGGCCTTGACGAAGCCGCCCTTCTTCTTGGTCTTGGGGTCAGAGGTGGATTTGTCGTCCGACATTGAGCAGTCCTATTGGTTCAGAAAAATGGGTGTCGATCAGGCGTAGAGTGCGTCGTCGCGGGGCGAGGGCGCGGCGGAATTGCGAGGGTCCTGCGGCGAAGACATCGCGCTGCGGTCGCGCTGGTGCTGCGGCCGTTCGCCTTCCGACGACCCGGCGCCCGAAGAGCTGGCACCCTGCCCGGCCGATCCCGCACCGCGCTCGGCGCCGCTGGAGGTCGCCAGCTGCGAAGGCTGCTGGGGTGCGTTCTGGAGAGGCTCGCCCGCGCG
>JAHJWA010000046.1 GCA_018828205.1 Alphaproteobacteria bacterium | reverse complement strand
CGCTCAGCGACAGCCGCGGCTCGAGCCACAGGGGATAGGCGAGCAGACCGGCGAAGCTGCCCAGATTGGAGGCGGCGTAGAGCGGGTAGGGATTGCCCGCGCCCGGCGCCGCGGCGAACCAGCGCTGGATCAGCGAGGCCTGCGCCGCGACCAGCAGGAACACCGGTCCGACCGTCAGGCCCAGCAGCGCCGGGACCCACAGCACCTCCCAGCCCGCCGCGGGGGGGGCGATATCGGCGAGCGAGATCGGCAGCACCAGCGCCGCCAGCAGCAGCAGCGCGATATGGATCATGCCCTGCCGCCGCAGCGTCAGCCGCCCGAGCCAATGTGCATAGGCATAGCCGCCCAGCAACAGCAGCTGGAACACCAGCATCGCGCTGTTCCAGACATTGGGCGCGCCGCCGAGCTGCGGCAGCGCCAGCCGCGCCACCAGCGGCTGGATCAGGAACAGCAGGAAACTGCCCGCGAAGATGACCAGCGCGAACAGCGCGCGGCGCGGCTTATCGAGCGTGGGCGAGGGCATGGCCGAAGACATGGGCGCCGTCATCGCATCCCGAGGGGGCGACATGCGCGGATGCGGATGCGGGTGGGGGGCGGGGCTGGCACCGGCGCCGGTTATCGCACCCCATCCGGGGGGACAACCGGCAATCGCCGCAGACTGCTAGGCCCGCAGTCGGGGCCCGCGCCCGGCCCGGTCTGCCGCACAAAAACTGGCCCGCACAAAAAAGGGCCCTGCGCGAGGCAGGGCCCTTTCAGACGCCTAGAACAAGGCGATTTGGGTTCTTAGTATTCGGTCTCGCCTTCGACCGCGGCTTCGGCGTCGTCGGCAGCCTCGCCCATCGCGTCGGCTTCGGCATCGAGGGTTTCTTCGGCGGCTTCGTCACCCATGGCGTCGGCCAGGTCGGCCTCTTCCTCGAGCACGTCCTCGGTCGATTCCAGCTGCTGTTCGGCCAGATCGCCTTCGGCCTCTTCGACGCTCTGGTCGCAGGCCGCGAGCGGGAGGATCGCCATTGCGGCCAGAATTCCAAGTGTCTTACGCATGTATAATGTCCCTGTTGTTGCCAGTGAGCCAACGGATGTCGGCGCGGGCTCGATCCAGCCATCGCGGCGCGGGTGAAACCACCCGCGCTCCGACGGGATCGAGAGCCGGGCAGTTTTGTCGCATAGTAGCAAGAGCGAAGCAAGGACTCCGCTGCGACGGCCTGGCGCCGGGCACGGCGCGCGCGAGCAGCGGGGTGGGGGAGGGTAATTCCACTGGTCGGGACGACAGGATTCGAACCTGCGACCCCCACACCCCCAGTGTGGTGCGCTACCAGACTGCGCTACGTCCCGGATCCAGTGGAAGGCGCGCCTATAGGCACCGCATTCGGGTATGGCAAGCGGGCTTGCATGCCATTGCGTTGCTCTGTTGCAGCATTGCTGCTAGGCGGCGGCCTCTTCGCGAGGGGGCGGGGGGCGCGGCTTGATTTTCGCCAGCGTTCCACCACCTGCGAATCATCCGATAGACACCATCACCGACAGGCTGTTTCTTATCATGTTCGACCTTCTTGCCGCCGCGACCGGCGCTGCCGACGCCCCGCCTGCATGGATCACCTGGGCGCCGATCGTCGGCATGATCCTGATCTTCTGGTTCCTGATCATCCGTCCGCAGATGAAGCAGCACAAGGCGCATCAGGCCAAGGTCGCCGGGCTCAAGCGCGGCGATCAGGTGATCACCGCGGGCGGGCTGGTCGCCAGGGTCGTCAAGGTCGAGGACCATTACGCCGAGCTGGAACTGGCCAAGGGCGTCAAGGTGCGCGCGGTCAAATCCACCATCGGCGACGTGATCGCGCCCGAAACCGCCCCCCCGGCGAACGACTGAGCGAAGGGCGCAACCGACAATGCTCGACTTCCCCACCTGGAAGAAGACCTGGCTGTGGCTGATCGCCGCGGTGGCGATCTTCGCGGCGCTGCCGTCGCTGTTCGCGACGGCCGACATGCGCTGGCCCGAGGCGCTTCCCGAACCGACGGTCAATCTCGGTCTCGATCTCGCCGGCGGTAGCCACATCCTGCTCGAGGCCGAGGCCGATCAGGTCGCCGCGCAGCGCCTGCAGAACATGGAAGAGGGCGTCCGCACCGTGCTGCAGGACGCCGAGCCGCGCATCCGCATCGGCGACGTCTCGACCGCCGACGGGCGGATGAGCTTCATGATCGACGATGCCGGCGATGTCGACCGGGCGCGCGAATTGCTGCTGCCGCTGGTCAACGGCCAGGGCATGGTCCGCGAATGGGACCTGACCGTGGTCGACGAGACCCGCTTCATCCTCACCCCCACCGAGGGCGGTGTAGAACAGGCGGTCACCGATGCGATGGACAGCGCCACCGAAGTGGTGCGCAAGCGTATCGACGCGCTGGGCACGCGCGAACCGACCATCATCCGTCAGGGCGATACGCGCATCGTGGTGCAGGTCCCCGGGCTCGACGACCCCGACCAGCTCAAGGAGCTGCTCGGCCAGACCGCCAAGCTCGAATTCAAGATGGTCGACGAGACCGCGCTGCCGACCGATGTCGCGCAGGGCATCGCGCCTCCCGGCAGCCAGATCTTCCCCTATGCCGAAGGATCGCCGCAGGCCGGCACCTCGGTCGCGGTCCGACGACTGGGCGGCATTCGCGGCGACAGCCTGGTCGGCTCGCAGCAGAGCTTCGACCCGCAGACCAACGAACCGGTGGTCACCATCCAGTTCGACCAGCAGGGCGGGGCGCGTTTCGCCAAGCTCAGCACCGAGAACGTGGGCAAGCTGTTCGCGATCATCCTCGATGGCGAGGTGCTCTCCACCCCCTCCTTCAACGAACCGATCCTGGGCGGCAGCGCGCAGATCTCGGGCAGTTTCACCACCGAAAGCGCCAACAATCTCTCGATCTCGCTGCGCTCGGGCGCCTTGCCGGTCGATCTGGCGGTGATCGAGGAACGCACCGTCGGCCCCGATCTGGGCGCCGATTCGATCCGCCGCGGCATCCTCGCGATGATGATCGGTTCGCTCGCGGTGGTCGTGCTGATGATCGTCACCTACGGCCGCTTCGGCGTCTACGCCGCGGTGGCGCTGGTCATCAACGTGCTGATGCTGCTCGGCATCATGGCCTGGCTCAACACCACGCTGACTCTCCCGGGTATCGCGGGCTTCGTGCTGACCATCGGCGCGGCGGTGGACGCCAATGTGCTGATCAACGAACGCATCCGCGAGGAACGCAAGCGCGGCCGGCGCGTCGTCGCCGCGGTCGAGAACGGCTACAAGGAAGCCAGCCGCGCGATCTATGATGCCAATGTCACCAATCTGATCGCCGGCGTGCTGCTGTTCCTGTTCGGCTCGGGCCCGATCCGCGGTTTCGCCATCGTGCTGGTGGTCGGATTGTTCACCAGCGTTTTCACCGCCGTCACCCTGACCCGGATGTGGGTCGCCGGATGGCTGCGCAAGAACCGTCCCAGCGACATCACGCTGTGAGGGGAGAGAGATCATGAAACTGCTCAAGCTCGTCCCCGACGACACCAACATCAAGTTCCTCAAGTGGCGGGTTCCCTTCTTCGTGGTCAGCATCGCGCTGATCATCGCGAGCTGGGCGCTGGTCGCGGTCAATGGCCTCAATTACGGCGTCGATTTCGCCGGCGGCCAGGAAATCCGCGTCACCTTCGTCGGCGAGGCCGAGGCCCCCGTGGCCGAGATCCGCGAAACGGTGGATGCGCTGCCCGCGGTCGACAATCCGGTGATCCAGCGCTTCGGCGAACCCAACCAGGTCTCGATCCGCGTCGTGCTCCCGCCCGAGGCGGAGGGCGACAAGGAATTCGCCGATCGCATGACGCAGGAGATCACCGCCGCGCTCGAAACCGATCATCCGAACCTGCGCATCGACGGGGTCGATTCGGTCTCGGGCAAGGTGTCGGGCGAATTCCGCGACGATGCCGCCTTCGCGCTGATCGCGGCGATGCTGGCGGTGGCGGTCTATATCTGGATCCGCTTCGAGTGGCAGTTCGGCGTCGGCGCGCTGTTCGCGCTGTTCCACGACGTCTCGCTGACGCTGGGGATGTTCGCGCTGTTCCAGCTCGAATTCAGCCTCCAGATCATCGCCGCCATCCTGGCGATCATCGGCTATTCGCTCAACGACACCATCGTGGTCTACGACCGGATTCGCGAGAATCTGAAGAAATACCGCAAGATGCCGATGCCCGAACTGCTCGACCTCTCGGTCAACGAGACGCTGGCCCGCACCGTGATGACCAGCCTGACGTTGCTGATCGCGCTGCTGCCGCTGCTGTTCGTCGGCCCCGCCAGCCTGTTCGGGCTGGTCGCGGCGATCACGCTGGGCCTCTTCGTCGGCACCTACAGCTCGGTCTATATGTCCGCGCCGCTGTTGGTGTGGCTGGGGGTCAATTCGAGCAGCTTCGTCCGCGAGGAAAGCGCGACCGACAGGCAGGATCGCGCCGCGCGCGGCGGCGAGGTCTGAGAGACCGGCCGGCTGGACCCGCGACAGGGTCTAGCCGGCGGCTTCCAGCAGGCGATCGTAATGCGCGGCGAGCGCGCGCGCGTTGGCGTTCCAGCCGAAGCGCTCGACCGTGGCGGCCACCGCCTGGCGGTCGCGCGGCTCCGCCAGCACCCGTTCGATCCCTTCGCGCACCGCCTGCGTCTCGCGCGCGACCAGCACGCCCGCCAGCGAATCGGTCACCAGCTCGCGCGCGCCGCCGACATCGGTGATCACCAGCGGCGTCCCGCAGGCGAGCGCCTCGACCCAGGCATTGGCGAGGCCTTCGCTGGCCGAGGGCAGCACCATCGCGTCGCAGGCCGAGAGCACCAGCGGCAGCATGTCGTGATCGAGCAGGCCGAGGAAATGGACCCGCTCGGCGACCCCCAGCTCCATCGCCAGCGCGCGCAGCATCGCCTCGTCGGGCCCCTTGCCCACCAGCAGCAGCCGCGCCCCGGGCAGGCCGGGAAGCGCGCGGATCATCAGCTCCTGGCCCTTGCGCGCGATCAGCGCGCCGACGCTGACCAACAGCGGCTCCGCGAAGGCGAGCGGCAGGTCGAGTTCCTCGGCCAGGCGCGGGCGCAGGCGGGTGTGGTCGAGCGGGCGGAAGCGGTCGCGGTCGAGCCCGGTGTAATGCACCGCGATCTTGTCGCGCGGCAGACCCATGGCCTGCATGTCCCCCGCCAGCGCCTCGCACACCGCGAGCAGTCCCGTGGCCGCCTTGCCCGCTTCGAGCATGGCGGCGCGGGCATAGGGCTTCGCGCCCCAGTAATGGATATCCGCGCCGCGCGCCTTGATCGACAGCGGCAGGCCCAGCGCCTTCGCCACGCGCATCGCCGCGGGGCCGTCGGGGTAGAAGAACTGCGCGTCGACGAGATCGAAGCGCGCTTCGCGGTGCAGGCGCCGCGCCAGCGGGATCGCCTCGCGCGCGATCGCGGCGGGGTTGAAGCGACCGCCGACCCCGGGCAGCAGCCGGAAGGTCGGCCGGTGCACCGCAACGCCGTGTTCCACGCCCGCGACCGCGGCCTCGGCTCTGGCGCGGTAAGCACCCAGCGCCAGCGGTGGCACGCCGATCGGGTTGAGCACGGTCGCGTCCCATTCGGTCTCGCGCTGCAGCGCCTCGAGCGAGCGCGCGACGAAGGTCCCGAAGCGGGGCTGCGCGCTGTTGGGGTAGAGCGTCGAGAGCGACAGGACGCGCGGCATCAGAGCCGCCGCACCAGCATCTCGGCGACCGCGATCCAGGCGGGGTCGCTGACCACCTCCTGCTTCTGCCCGTGACCCGGCGGGAGCACGCCGACCAGCTTGCCCTGGCGGTCGATCAGCCGCCCGAAGGCGAAGCGCCCGTG
>JAHJWA010000307.1 GCA_018828205.1 Alphaproteobacteria bacterium | reverse complement strand
GGCGGGCGACCTCGCCTGGCAGCAGGTGTCGAACGATTATGCGCGGGCTTTCTTCCGTCCCGACGGCTTCCTCTCGCCGTTCGACGACGGGCAGTACTACCGGGTCGAGGAGAAGACCTGGGCGGGCTATGCCATGGCCGACTTCGATTTCGACATCGCTTCGGTGCCGGTCTTCATCAACGCCGGGGCCCGCTACATCAAGACCAGCGTCACCTCGGAGGGCTATTTCCAGATCCAGAACCCCGACGGCACGACCGGCTTTTCCGAGGAGCCCGTGTCGAGCGAAGGCGAGTACGACAAGATCCTGCCGGCGGTGAACGCCAATGCCGAGCTGATCGACGGGCTGATCCTGCGCGGCGCCGCCTCGCAGACGCTGATCCGCCCCGCGCTGACGGATCTCGCCTACAAGCGCACCGCCAGCTTCAACAACTTCCGCTACACCGACGGCAATCCGAACCTGAAGCCGACCTATGCCGACCAGTGGGAAGTCGGGCTGGAATATTACTTCGGCTTCGGCGGTTTGCTGTCGGCCTCCTATTTCTGGAAGAACATCCAGGGCGTGGTCCAGAACGAGCTGACCGGCGTGGTCAGGAACGTGACCAAGTACAACGCCAATGGCACGATCGACGGCGTCTATGATTTTGACGTCTATCAGCCGGTCAACGCCGAAGGCTCCTACGATGTCAGCGGCGTGGAACTGGTGGCGGTGGTGCCCTTCGGGATGCTGCACAGCTCGCTCGAAGGGTTCGGCATCAACGCCAATTACACCTTCCTCGACAGCTCGCTGACCGGCGAATCCGACATCGATGTGCCGACCTCGCCGGTGGGACTGGCCGACAGCACCTACAACGCCACCGTCTATTACGACGACGGCCCGGTGCAGCTGCGCCTGTCCTACAACCACAAGGGCGCTTACGTGGAGCGGATCGAGCGCAACATGTTCCCGGTCTATCGCGACGCCTATGGCCAGTTCGACTTCGCTGCCAGCTACCAGCTGACGCCGAACTTCCGCGTCGAATTGCAGGCGATCAACCTAACCGACGAGAAGACATCGGGGTACACGATCGATCCTTCCTTCCCGACGACCTACGAGTTTTCGGGCAGCCGGATCAGCCTGGGCGTGCGCGCCCAGTTCTAGACCTGGCGACGCCTTGGGTTGGAACTGTCGGGGGGCTCCGCTTCAAGCGGGGCCCCCTGATTCGATTGTCGAACGCGCCGAGCCCCCCGTGAGATATGCCGCGACCGCTCGGGAATGCAGAAGAGCATTGGCCTCGCGCAAATAGCGTTGGATCCAGGGAAGTTGGGTGATTGGCGGAGAGGAAGAGACTCGAATAAACCACTCAAGATATTGTATTTTATTCCTTAAAAATTAAGGCAGTTTCCACCTACCCCCCTGAATACCCCGCTAACCGAAGTGCCCCTGCGTGCAACCCAGCCCTCTCTTGGCGTGTGTGACCGAAATCTGAGAAGTGCGCCCTCATACCGATCATTCGCTCCGTCTGGGGCGCGTCCCAAATGGTACGATTAATTCTGGTTGCGGCCCGCGGCAGCTTTGCGCCCCATTATCGGTCATTCGGCACCGTATATCCCGATGACCAAAGCTGCCGTTAGACGAGTTTGCGCGGAAGTCGCTCTTTTCCTAACCAAATCTGAATGTTTGGCGTTGAGAGCGGATCGATGAAAACAGTTTTGGTGGTGGACGACGAGCCCCTCCTGACGGAGCTCCTCGAATTCAGGCTTTCGGCGAGGGATTACAATCCCGTAATTGCGCGCGATGGACGCGAGGCGCTTGCCCGGCTTGAGGATTCGGCGCCCGATGCCGTTGTGCTCGACGCCATGATGCCGGTTCACGATGGGTTCGAAGTGCTTCGCCGGATGAGGGCATCCGACACCCATGCGCGCACCCCGGTCATCATGCTTACCGCCCGGAGGGGCGAACAAGATGTAGTCAGCGCGCTCGAACTTGGCGCCAATGACTATCTTGTGAAGCCCTTCATGCCCGAAGAACTGCTGGCGCGCCTCGAAAGGCTGCTGAAGGACACGTCGTGAAGGCTGCGCTGTTAGCCAAGGCGGCCCTGATCGGAATGCTCGCTGGAATCCCTGCTCCCGCGGCGGCCCAGCCAAATCCCTACGACGAAGCCGTGGCAGCCCGTCTGGCAGGCGAGCCCGGCCGAGCTGTCGAACTGCTCGAGCCCTGGGTGGCGGCAAACCCGCAGGACGTGGATGCGCGCCTGCAGTTGGGATACGCCTTGCTGGCAATAAATGATTTCGATGCCGCCGAGGCCGAGTTTCGCTTCGTCCTCTCGGCAGCGCCCGATTATGCCGATGCTTCCGAGGGGCTCGCACTGATCGAACGTCGCCGCGGCGCGCCTTCGGCGCGGCAGCGCTATGTCTATGTTGAAGGGGCGATCAGCGACCTGTCGCAGGATCGGGAGGACTGGAGCGAGGTTGCGGCAGGCGCGCTTCTGCCGCTGGGCACGAACGCTACCTCCAACCTGCGCGCGACATATTATCGGCGCTTCGGCGTTGAGGATATCGAGCTCACCGGCGGCGCAACGGTTCAAGTGTCCGCGAACAGCTGGTTCCGCTTCAGCGGTTCCGCGACACCATCGGCCGATTTTCGGCCCGAATGGAGTATCGCGGCCGGGGTTGAGCATCGAATGGGGGATGCCGCCAACCCCACGCTCGTCGGGCTGGATGTAAGCTTCCAGCGTTTCCCGGCCCAAGACGTCCTGCTGCTATCTCCGATGGTGACCCAGTATTTCAACGACGGGGGGCTTTCCCTGACCGCGCGAGGCAACGCGGTTCGGGTCGACAGCGGATCGTTTCGCTTCGGCGGCTCGCTGCGCGCGGACTACTTCGCCAGCGAGCGCACTCGGTTCTTCCTCGGCGCGGCAACCGGACCTGATACGGATTTAGGAGTGGTCACCGAAACCACCGCGCTGTTCGTTGGTGCCGAGTTTCCCCTGGTAGGCACCGTTTCGCTGACCGCTTCGGCTGCACGCGAGTGGCGCGATGACGGGATCGACCGGAGCGAGGGACGCCTAGGCCTCAGGTTGAGCTTCTGAGCTGCGATGAGCGCGTTGGTCACCCTTTGGAGCGTGTCGCTGATCCTGTGTCTAGTCGGTGCTGTCGCCCTAGTCGCTTTGATTGTCGTGCGGATTTTTTCCGGTCGTGCGTCGCGCAATCGCGAGCGCGTTCGCAGGCGTCTCACCCCGGCCCTTCTCGGTGGCGACGCAAACGTGGAAAAGCTCTCCGGCGCCGAGCTGCGGTTCGCCACTGATCTCGCTCTCGAGTTGGCGGAGTTCATGCGGGGCACCGACCGGGCCGAACTGCTTGCAGTCGCCGCTGCGCTGGGCGTCTCCGACCTCCTCCAGAAGCGCGCTCGCTCGCGAACCGCGCAGGATCGCCTGACGGCGATCGAGGCACTGGCCTTGTTCGACGATCACACCGGCGTCGTCGAGCAGGCGCTCGATGATTCCAACCCGCACGTCCGGCTGGGCGCGGCGCTCGCCCTGTCCGCTCGCGGCGATGCACCCGATCTGATGACACTGGTCCGCAAGCTGCGGATCGGCGAGGCCGAGAACTCGCTTTTGCTGGTCTCGCTGATGAGCGATATTGCTGCGTGCGACCCCGATGCGGTCCGGGCGCTGCTGACGGATGAGGCCTTCCCCGAGGCTGGCAAGGTGGCAGCGGTCGATGCGCTTGCCGACAGCGGCTACTCCCACGCTCCACTGCTGGCGGAATTGGCGGCAAATCCGCGCGGTGCACCCGATCTGCAGCCAAGGGTCTTCCGGGCGTTGGGCAGAACGGGCCATCCAGTGAGCGCGCGAGCCATCGAGGCGGGATTGGCGAGCCAGGACTGGCGCATCAGGGCTGCCTCTGCCGAAGCCACGGGCCAGATCGCGCTCCGCCGATTTGCCGAACAATTGGGCGGATTGCTGTCGGACGATCACTGGTGGGTGCGTTTTAGAGCCGGCGAAGCGCTTCTGCGCCTTGGTGAGCCGGGCAACGCCGTGATGAACCGGGCGGCGACTGGAGCCGACGCCTTGGCGTGCAGGGCCGCAACAACGCTTCTCGCCGAAAAGGCCGCCGCGTGATCATTCCGCATTCCGAAGCCATAGGCGAATGGATGAACGCTGGAGCCGAGGCGATCGCGCTGGTCGTCATCGTTATGGGGCTTGCCCAGACTGCCTTCAATCTCGTCCAGCTCATCTATGCCGGGATCGCGCTTGGAACCCGTCCTCCCGTCCCGCGCGGTGCGACATTGTGGCGGCGCTATTCGGAGCAGGCACCCGCGATCTCGGTGCTGGCACCGGCCTTCAACGAGGAACTCAGCATCGTCGAGAGCGTGCGCTCGTTGCTCGCGTTGCAATATCCCGATTTTGAAGTCGTCGTCATCAATGACGGCTCGAGCGACGGGACGTTGACGAAGCTGGTCGAAAGCTTCGGGCTTCGCAAGGTGGAGCGCTATGTCGACGAAGCTGTCGAGCATGCGCCGGTTCGCGGGTTCTACGCTTCGCGGGCGATCCCGCGGCTACTCGTCGTCGACAAGGAGAACGGCGGCAAGGCTGACGCGCTCAATGCCGGCATCAATTGCAGCCGAACCCCGCTGTTCTGTGCGATCGATGCGGATTCCATTCTCGAGGCGGACGCTTTGCTGCGGGTCGTCCGCCCCTTCATCGACGAGCCTCACCTGACCATCGCAGCGGGCGGCACGATCCGGATAGCGAATGGGTGCAAAGTCGATGCAGGCCGAATCACCGAAATACATCTGCCGACAAACTTCCTCGCGCTGGTCCAGATCATGGAATATCTGCGCGCATTCCTGATGGCGCGCCTGGCGCTGGGCAAGATGCAGGCGCTGATGGTGATCTCGGGCGCCTTCGGTCTGTTCGATCGCCAACGCGTTGTCGAAGTGGGGGGATACAGCCGCGACACCGTGGGCGAGGATATGGAACTCGTGATCAAGCTGCACCGGCATATGCGCGACCTCGGCCTCCCTTACCGGGTGGAATTCATAGCCGAACCCGTATGCTGGACTGAGTGCCCCGAGGATATCCGCGTCCTCTCCCGGCAGCGCGCCCGGTGGCAGCGGGGCTCGCTCGAATGCTTCGCCAAGCACAAGGATATGGCGCTCAACCCGCGATATGGGCGTATCGGCATGCTTGGCTTCGGCCAGATACTGCTGGTCGATGTGATCGGCCCGCTAGTGGAGGTGCTCGGCTATATCCTCGTGCCTCTCCTCTGGGCGCTGGGCCTACTCGCGCTTCCGTGGCTTCTGGCCTTTCTCGCGGTGACCTTCACCTTGGGCATATTCGTTTCGATGGCGACTCTAGTGCTCGAAGAGATCCAGCTTCGCCGGTTCATCAGGGTCCGCGAACTGGTCGCATTGGCCGTGATCGCGGTGGTCGAGAACTTTGGCTATCGCCAGCTTTCCAACTATTGGCGCCTGCAGGGCTGGTGGCAGTTCATGCGCAAGCAAAAAGGCTGGGGCACCATGACCCGAAAGGGGTTCCGGACCGGCTGATTTAGGCGGATTCCAAGCCGGAAAGCAGATCGAGCAGGCGTTGTCCTGAAGCTTCCATCGCGAGCCCCCGTTCCGCCGACGCCTCGAGCGCCAGGGCGGCGTCGGTGATCAGCGGATGGCCATACATCCCCGCAATCCCAGCCAGCCTGTGCGCGCGTTCGACGATCGCGGCGCGATCTCCAGAGGCCAGCGAACCCGTTAGCGCTTCTCGTTCTTCGACCGCACGCGTTGCGAAGCGTTGCGCCAGATCGGCCATCTTGCGTTCGATATCGGTCATCCGAGCAGAGCGCGCACCCGGCTTGCCAGCGTCATCGGGTCGAACGGCTTGGCGATCACTCCCACCGCATCGAGCGTGGCGAAGTTTTGCAATTCAGAGGGTTGCGCACGCGCCGTCACGAAAGCGACCGGGATCTCGGCTAGGTCCGGGCGTTCGCGCATCATTCTCAGAAGGGAAGGCCCGTCGATTTCGGGCATCATGACATCGAGCAGCGCAATCTCGGGTTGCCACTGCGCAGCAATCGCGAGCGCTTCCTTGGCGGACTCAGCCGTGCGCACCTCGAAATCGGGATCGAGCGCGAGTGCCATTTCGGCAATCTCGCGAATATCCGGCTCATCGTCGACGTAAAGGATCCTCGTCACGCCTGTGCTCCTCGATCGGCGAGCAGCCCCATCATCGTTTCGACCACTTCGTCGAGGTCCGATCGGCTCTTGATCAGGACTGCATCAGCCGCTGCGGAAAGGTGCTTCTCGTCGCGCGCGCTGAACAGCAGGACCGGGAGCCCCGGATTGCGCCGGCGGATCGCTGGAAGCAGAGAAGTGCCGTCTTCGTCGCGCATACCGACATCGATGATCGCGCCCGCGAAATGTTCCTGTTCGATAACGCTGCGCGCGTCCTCCATCGCTGATAATGACACGATCGCCGCCCGGTCCTCGAAGGCGCTCGCCATCACGCTAAGACAATCGCGATCGTCGTCGACATGCAAGATGCGCGGCAGATCCGTCGCGGCGTTCGAGCGTTGCACCAGTTCCGAGATCGCGGGAAGTTCGAGCCAGAAAACCGTGCCTCCTCCCGGGCGGTCGTCGTAGGACACTGTCCCGCCATGATGCTGTGCGATTTCCCGAGCGATGGAGAGGCCAAGGCCGGTTCCACCTCTGGTCCGGTTGTCTGACCCGTCAGCCATGGCGAATTTGCCAAATATCCGTTGGCGGAATTCCTGAGGGATGCCTTCGCCGCGGTCGCGGACCTCGATCTTTGCGAGTGACCCGCTTTGCTTCAGGACGACTTCCACCGTCCCGTCGTGACGGGAATGCTTGATCGCGTTGGACACGAGGTTGGTGAGGACCTGCTCGAGCCGGTCGGCGTCTCCCAGAACCTCGACCCTCCTGGCGGTCCCTTTGGCGACCAGCGAAACCCCCTGGGCTGCGGCAAAAACCGCGTTGGCAGCGATGGTGCGCCGGATCAGTTCTTCCAGTGCCACCTCGTCCTGCGCGAAGTGCATCTTCCCCGAACTGATCTTCTCGATATCGAGGATGTCGTTGATGAGACGGACCAACCGCTCGCAATTCTTGTGCGCGATATCGATCAGCCGCGCCGCCTTCTCGTTGAGCTCGCCGACGGCCCCGCCGGCGAGAAGCCCGAGCGAGCCGCCGATCGAGGTCAGTGGCGTGCGCAGCTCGTGGCTAACGGTGGATACGAACTCGCTCTTCATCGCCTCTGCGCGCTTGTAGTCGGAAATGTCTCGGATGGCGGCGACGTAGCGCCGCTCCCTCTCGTCGGCGACCCGGCTGACCGCGACTTCGGTATCGAAGGTGGAGCCATCCTTCCGGCGGCCTGTAAATTCATGCCGACGACCGGCTCCTTGCAGTCCAGCAGCGCCAACTCGAGAAAGCCAGTCCCGGCTGACCTCGAGATCGGAAGGCTCGGCCATGAGGAAGGTGTTGTGGCGCGTTAGCAACTCGTCTTCGTCATAGCCGAACATGCGAACAATGCTGGGGTTCAGCTTGCAGATGTGACCCGCTTCATCGAGCAGCAGCATGCCATCGACGGCACCGTCGAAAAGGGCCTGCTGCCGTGCGTTCAGTTCTTCGGCTCGTGCAAGCGCTTCCTGTCGCTGGCGTGTGGTCCTGCCTACGACGATCGCTACCCCCGCCAACAGGAGGGCAAGCCCGGCGATAAGCATCGACACCAGGAACTCTACGTTGCCGCGAATGCCCTCGGTGCGGGCGGTTATTTCGGCCAATCGGGCGCGTTCGATCGCGTCCAGCGCGGCCAGATCGCGCCGGATCGCATCCATCGCTATCCTGCCCGCACCTGAGGCGATGCGAGCCTCCGACGCGTCCGGCCTGCCTTGGCGCGCATCCTGATAATTAGCCCGAGCCAGCGCGAATTGGCGTTCGGATGACCGCTCCAGGCGCTCAAGTATTTGCTCTTGTCCAGCGTCGCCAGCCGCGTCACGTTTGAGCGCAGCCATAAGTTGGTCTCGGCGCGGTGCGGCGTCGAGGAACGGTTGGAGAAAGCTGACATCCTCGGTCAGGACGTAGCCGCGGACGCCTGTCTCGATGTCAAGATGCAAGGACAGCAGGGCCGACAACCGATCGCGGCTCACGAGGGTTTCTTCAACCGTGCTGCGAAGAGCCCGCCCTTTTTCAAATTCGCTTTGGACGCCAAGGTGCAAGCCCAGCAGCGAGGTCGGGACCAGCGCCAAGGCGGCTATGACGACCGCTCTGCGCGATCTTTCGAACTTCGTGGGTGACACGGGGTGCGTTCTCCGGGCTAAACCACTCGCTACACTGCGAACTGTTAAGCAATTTCATCGCTTGACCCGCAGAGTCCGGTTTAGGCAGCTCGATCGCTAAACCCGACAGTCAAGTCAGCGAAGCGCTCGACTGTTTCGCGCGCCGTCCCGTCGTATTCGAGCACCCGTGCCTTGATGAGATCACCTATCATCGGATGCACGGAATAGCCGAGCGCGCCGCTTCCCGATACTCCGTGCTTGCGCTCATGAGGAATCCATAGCCGCACGATCCTCTCGCGCCGCTTCCGCCTTCTCCGCTACGTCCCGCGCGCACCGGGTAAGCTTCTAACGCGTCCTCTATTGCCAGCGCCCCGCGTTTTTAAAGCAAAAGCCTAGCCCGTGACAAGATCGATCCGGTCAACAGCTTCGCTTTCGGCAAAAACAAGTGCGGCATTTTTTATTCGGAGTCGCAGACCTGCTCAATTGGAACGTTAACCGTCAAAGTTGCTTTAGTTATTCTAGCCCCTGGAAAATGAATGATATGGACGAAATTGAACGCCCTGTAGCAATTGCGCTCGTGACCCAAGCCCAACTTGATACGTTGGGTAACAGTCTCAAATACGTTTTCCGGAAAGGGGATAGCGGCGAGCAGTTCGATGACCTGTTGCGGGCATTAGACGCGCCAGATAGCTGGCATCGGGTTAGATAGGAAATGAGGCTAGATAATTAGGCCACGCTTGGCACCGCCTGCACGAGATCTCGCTCCCCGAGACCGTCTTTGAGTAGGGAGTGCAGCAAATTCCCAGTGCTCCAAAGTGCTTTGGGCCAACACGGCCTGAACGTTGGCAAATGCAATCGGATGACTGAACAGGTAACCTTGTGCGCTGTTGCATCCGCGCGTTTGCAGATAGCGCGCCTGCCCGGTTGTTTCCACGCCTTCGGCCACAGTCTTTATCTCCAGCAATCTTGCCATCTGGAGCATGGCGTTGATGATCGCCGTGGATTTGAGGTCATTCTCGTCGATTTGCTCGACGAAGGAACGATCTAGTTTCATTACATCGACAGGAAAATTCAGCAGGTGGGTCAGCGATGCATATCCGGTGCCGAAATCGTCCAGAGCAATCCCTACCCCATGCGCCTGCAGTTCCTTGAACATAGAGAAAATCTCCGTGCTGGCGCGACCGATGAGCACATTCTCCGTGACCTCGATCGCTATTTTCGAGATCGCTTGACCGTGGGCTGTCGCGTGAACCTTCAGGCGATCAATCAATCCGACCTGCAGGAGGTCCCCGGCCGAGACGTTGACTGCAATTTGCCCGGGATCGATCCCGGCTGCCTGCCACTGCGCCAGGTCGGCGAAAACCAGCGAGAGCATGCGATCGGTGATAAGCCCTGAAAGGTCTCCATCCTCGAAAGCGTCACCGATCACGCACGGGGAAAGAATCTGACCTTCTGCATCTCTGATCCGTAGCAGAGCTTCCCAGCCATCAACCTGACCGGTCCGGAGGTCTATCTTCGGTTGATAGAATGGGACGATCCTATCGCTTTCGAGGGCGGCACGCGCAGTTGACAGCATTGTCGACCGAGTATCGGCGCGGGCTCTCAGGGCCGGCGAGAATTCTGTGAAGGTTCCAGGCGACCTGTCCTTGGCTGAATACAACGCCAGATCGGCTGCGTGGAGCAAATCGGAAGGCTCCCGACCGTCGCGCGGATAGACGGCAATTCCGGCGCTTAGCGCGATGGGAATGCTCATATCGGCAACAGCCACCGGATCGGTGAGAGTCCTTTCCAGTCGATTCACGATGGGATCTGCAGCGACTTCTGTCGCGAGATTGGGCAGGACCACCGCGAATTCGTCGCCCCCCATTCTTGCAATCGTCGCCCCTTCGGGCACGATGTTCGAAAGGCGCTCGGCGAGTTCCTGAAGCACTTTGTCGCCAACAGCGTGCCCTAGCGTGTCGTTGAGGATTTTGAACCGGTTCAGGTCGATCAGGATCAGCGCTACGAAGCGGTTTGTTCGTTTCGCTGCGTCGATGGCCGAACCAATGTCGATTAGATAGCGCGCCCGATTGGGAAGGCCCGTCAGGGAATCGTGGTGGGCGGCCAATACAAGTTGGATTTGGGCGCGTTTCTGCTCGGTGATGTCGAGCATCGAGCCGACCAGCCTGATGTATCTTCCGGTGTCGTCGCGCACGATCAGGCAGCAGGACTTGATGTCGATCCATTCGCCGGACACCACCTTAAACCGATATTCGTCGTTCCAATATTCCTCACCACCCGCGATGGCCGCATCCTGGCTGCCAATAAGGCGCGGGGCATCGTCGGGGTGGATCCGGTCGACCCACCAGTCCTGGGTGGTGCCCTCCTCGAGTTCGGGATATCCAAGCACGTTGAGGTAATCGCCGGCCCAAGTGGTTTTCTGGTCATCGACGCTCCAGTCCCAGATGATGTCGTTGGTGGCGCATGAGGCGAAGCGAAAGCGCTCCTCGCTCGTGCGCAGCGCCGTCTCGGCGATCACTTGGTCCTGGATATCCTCCATGCTGCCATACCAGGCAGCGATGTTGCCATCGGCATCTCGCCGGGGCCGCGCCCGGATCTGGAACCATTTGAACGAGCCGTCTGACAGGCGCATCCGATAGCGGGTGTTGGCAAGCCGGTGGTCGCTCGATTTGACCGCATTTCGCCAGTTCTCGAGGACGAGAGGCAGATCGTTGGGATGGATGGCGCGGGTCCAGCCCTCATCGAGTGCTTCTTCACCGGGGATGCCGACGAGCTCGGTCCAGAGCGGAGCGATCTCGATCACCCTGCCCTGGGGATCTGCAACCCAGCCGATCTGCGGGCTGACCTCGACATAAGCGCGGTAGTGCGCTTGGGTCTCGGCAAGCACTCTGAGGGCCTCGTGCAAATGGCGCCGCTCCTTCTTCGATGCTCGCGATGCAACGGCCGCTTGAGATACAAAGATGAGGGCCACGGCCAGGAAAGTCAGGAATGTCCCAACTACAAGGCTTGTCAGTTCATCGGATGTTGCCGTCCAATGAGGCGGCAACAGAAGCGCGTTTCCAGGCGAGATAGAGACACCTGTCATTGCGATGAGGTGAAAAGACATCATGGCCATGAACAATGCCACGACGGCGGGCCATGCGAGGATGGTGTTGTTCCGGCTGACTAGAAGGTGCCCCGACCATGCTCCTAGAGCCACACTCACCGCGATCGCTAGCAGACTGGTAGGATAATCTTGATCGACCGTTCCGGCGACGCGAAGCGCGCGCAAATCTGCGAAATGTGCGATCGCGACGCTGAGGCCGATGATGCCGCCAGCCAACGCACCCCGTTCACGTTGCATGAAGCCCAGTAGCCATGCTGCCGCGCAGACTAAGACACTCAAGCCTACTGAGATAACCGCGGCCGTCAGATCATATCGAATATCGAGATCGTTTCGATAGCCCAAGATCGCGACAAAATGGGCCCCCCAGACAGCAAAACCAGTAACAAACCCGGCCAACATAAGCCAAAGGCGGCGCGTGGCCGTCGTTTCCATTCGGAGCGCGTGCCGGCCCACGTTGATGGCCGCGAAGCTTCCGAGCAGACCAATCCCCATTGCCAAGCCGGCGATGGGTAATTCATGGCCCATGAAATTCGGGCCGATGCCCCCTGTACTGACCATAAAATATTATCCTCTCCCTCGCCAATAAGAGCAGGAAGTGTAAAAATATAAAACGACCCTAGAAATTAAATATCAGAAAATCTGACAGGTCATCGCCGAGCATAGCATTATTTTACATGTAGATGTGGGATTTATTGTTCTAGCTGAGCCACATTGCAGGGCCAACGAGAGTGTCCATTTTTTGCGCCGCAAGCCTCTGCACCCGGCGGCCTAGCTCATGCCATTGAGGTCATGAATTTCGGACGGCTGATTTGATTATGGATGCCTGAGAGCCGCCGCTGTATCGAAGGGTGCTGGCCTCGCTCACAATGGCGCCGATGGCCAAGAGCTCCCGTTTACTGCACTGAGCTCACCCTCACCGAAATCGGCGCAGCTGTGGGTGCTGCGGAGCGAGACAGACTGCCCAAATGTCGCGATCTCGGCGTTGCTGTCGTTCAGGAGAGGCTGGGCGACGGCATGACCAATCCTGACGAGGATTGGGGACTCTGTCTCGTCCGCGCCATCAACATGTAATTCACTGCACCGACTAATGCGTAGGCAAAACTACCCTTGGACCTAGGCTCGATAGCGCTTGCTGAGCGAGCCGAAGCAGAGAGGCAGCTGCCGGCCCAGAAGATGCCGCTCAGCAAGGGGCCCTCTTCGCGGACATGCCGTCTGACCACCCGTGTCGGACTCAAAGCTGGGAATGCTGCGAAGCCATCGCCGCGCTACCGATCTTTGAGAAATTGGCTCGTGAGGCAAAGCAACGGGTTAGATGCCATTAACCCTCATGAGGTACACACCTAGCCAAGGGGACCGGCGGTTTGATGCCTATGACGATAAGCGTGGGATATGTTCATGTCGCCATTTACGGCTTCATGGCCGTGCTGTGCGTGACCTTGTTCCTGTCGTTCCAGCGCAAGCCAGCGCTGGCATGGCTGACCGCGAGCGTGTGCATCGCCACGGCAGAGGTGCTGTTGCTGGGCAGACTGACGTCCGAAGGCGCAAAGCTGGCGCTGGCGCTGTGCGGTGTGCCGTTCGCCTATGCCTGTGTAGGGCAAACCACGCGCCATCTGTATGCGCAACGCCGAACCCCGCCTGCCTTCCATGCCGTCATCGCTGCGACTGCGACGGCCGGAGTGGCGGCGCTGTCGGGCGGCTTGCCTGCCATCGTCGCCATCCTGATGTTCAATCTCGCCTGTGCCCTGGCCGTTGCGGAAACGCTGTGGCGCATCGCACGCGCGCCCGTTCTGCGCACGATTGATCGGGCGCTGTTTGTGGGCATGACCGCCACGGGTGGGATTTTTGCTGCCCGACTGGTGTCGTACCCCTTCCTGTTCGATGCGCATGGGGGCCTGGCTGAGATAACCGAATCGGACATCGACCGCGCCCTGCTGGCCGTCAACGGATTGCTGGCCGGCCCGATTGTGCTGTTGTTCATAGCCAAACTGGTCGCCGGGATCATCGCCGGCTATCGTGACCGGTCGGAGCGCGATCCCCTTACCGGGCTGGCGAATCGCACGGCTTTCGAGCGGCTGACTGTTCAGGCGATGCGCGGCAACGGGGCGCTGATCCTGTGTGACCTAGACCATTTCAAACAGGTCAATGACCGCTATGGCCATTCCGCCGGCGATGCGGTGCTGCGCCGCTTCGCCGCCCTGTTGCGCGAAACCGGGCTGGATGCGGCACGGATCGGTGGCGAGGAGTTCGCCCTGATTGCCCCAGAACGAGGGGAAATCGAGGCGGCATTCATCGCTGAAAAGCTGCGCCAGCGGCTTTACAATTCGCATTTCGAGACAATCGACGCCGACCACGTTCTGACGGCCAGCTTCGGCGTCGCGCGCTTCCAACCGGATTCGTCGTTGCAAAGCCTGATCGATCAGGCCGACAGCGCCCTTTATGCCTCGAAGAACGAAGGGCGAGACCGCGTTACATTGCACACCCCCGACGCAGTGCCACAGGCTGAGGCGCAGCGGGCGCTGGCGGCGGCCTGACCCCGCCACACTTACCGGCATGACGGCCAAGGCAACATCGATACAAACGGCTGGCGGGAATCTCCTGCAATCTACTAGCCACCGTGGTGGTCGCAGAGAGATGTCTAGCGAACTTAGGATGTTGATGCCCGAAACTATGGTTCTGGCGCAAAAACAGAACAGTCCGCAACCGGCCCAGGAGCCGTATTTCCAGTTGTGGCAAAGCGGCCGTTCAGCAACGCGCCCTCTTTTCGGTCATTCGGTCATTGGGTTGGTCCCGGCGAAAATCCGCCCCCCCCCCACGCT
>JAHJWA010000306.1 GCA_018828205.1 Alphaproteobacteria bacterium | reverse complement strand
GCGCCATTGGCTGGCGGATTAGTCGAGCGAAAGCCTCAGGTCAAAGCGCGTGTTTCACGTGAAACATCACTTGCCGATGCAGAAGCGCCCGAACAGCGCATCGAGCATGTCCTCGGTCGAGGCGCGACCCAGCAGCCGATCGAAGGCGACGCGGGCGCGGCGCAGGTTCTCGCCGATGATCAGCAGATCGGTACCCGGCGCGATCGCTTGCAGCGCGGAAGCGGCGTCGGCCACCCGTTCGCGCTGCTGCGCGCTGAGCGCCGCCGCGCCCGGTTTGGGGAGCAAGCCGCGCGCGCGCGCGATGAGATCCTCCTCAAGCGCAGCCATTCCCAGACCGGTAACAGCCGAAACCACATGCTGCGGTGCCTGTTTGACGGGAGAACCCGCCTCGTCGGCGCGCGACTGGACTTCCATGGCATTTGCCGGGCCCTCGCCTTCGGCCCCGAGCCACAGCACGATATCCGCGCGCTCCAACTGCTCGCGCGCGCGGTCCATCCCGATCGCCTCGATCGCATCGCTCCCCGCCTCGTGCAGCCCGGCGGTATCGACCAGAACGAAGGGCACGCCGCCATAGGCCACCGGGCGCTCGATCGCGTCGCGCGTGGTGCCGGCCACGGGCGAGGTAATGGCCGCAGAATCGCGCACCAAAGCGTTGAAAAGCGTCGATTTCCCGCTGTTGGGCGGCCCGGCGAGCACGACCCTGATCCCGTCACGGAGGCGCTCGGCCCCCGGGCGCGCGAGCCAGTCGGCCATCTCGGCATGCACGGTCGACGCATCGCCGTAGAACGCGACGGGCAGATCCTCGACATCGTCTTCGTCGGAGAAATCGAGGCTCGCCTCGACCTGCGCGCCCAGTCGGAGGACTTCGCTCCGCCAGCTTTCGACCTGTTCCGAGATCGCTCCGCCCAGCACGGCTTGTGCGGAGCGGCGCTGCAATTCGGTTTCAGCTGCAAGCAGATCCGCCAGGCCTTCGGCCTCGGCGAGATCGATCCTGCCATTGGCGAAGGCGCGGCGGGTGAACTCGCCCGGCTCCGCCTTGCGCAAGCCCTCGAGCTTCCCCAGCGCGCGCTCCACCGCGGAGAGCACGGCCCTGCCCCCGTGACAGTGAAACTCGGCGAGATCCTCACCGGTGGCGGTCGCGGGGCCGGGAAACCACAGCACGAGCGCGCGGTCGAGAACTTCGCCCGTGGCATCGCGCAGGTCCCTCAGGCTCGCCAGACGCGGCCGAGGCAACCCTCCGGCCAGCGCCCCCAGCGCAGCGCCGGCAGAGGCCCCGCTGACCCGCACGATCCCGATCGCTGCCGGCGGCGCGCCGCTCGAGACGGCGAAGATGGTGTCGCTCGGCAAGCGGCTTACCGCGCTCAGCTCTTCGGCTCGTCCGGCGCGGGTTTGGCCGCAGGTTTGTTGGCCTGCGCGCCTTCCATGAAGCTCTGGAACAGCTTGAACCCCGCCTGCCCCATCGGCGCGAGCTGGCGCGCGTATTCCTGCAGCTTGTCGGTGTCGGAAACGCCCTTCATCGCGCCCGCCATCATGTCGACATAGACCGCATTGGCCTTGCCGACATCGGGCAGCCCCATGAAGCTGCGCGCCTCTTCGGGCGTACAATCGATTTCGATATGGACCTTCATCGCGCTTCCTCCGTTAGCTCTTGTGCAGCCTATCTGGGTCTGCGAAGCGCGCGAGACAAGCGCACCGCGAAATTCCCCGAGGGAGACAAGCACGATGAGCGAGAACGTTTCGATTTCGACCCTGCCCGGCGACGACAGCTTCACCAGCTACGTCGCGCGCCCCGCCGGCGAGCCCAAGGCCGCCATCGTCGTCATCCAGGAGATCTTCGGGGTCAACGCCGGGATCCGCCGCAAATGCGACCGTCTGGCCGAGGAAGGCTATCTCGCGGTGGCCCCCGACCTGTTCTGGCGGCTCGAGCGCGGGGTCGAGCTCGATCCCGACGTCGAACCCGAATTCCAGCGCGCGCTCGAACTGATGGGCGAGTTCGACCAGGACCAGGGCATCCGCGATATCGAAGCCACGATCACATGGGCGCGCACCGAGAGCGGCGGCAAGAAGGTCGGCGCCGTCGGCTACTGCCTGGGCGGAAGACTCGCCTATATGACCGCGGCGCGCACCGATGTGAACGCCACCGTGGGCTATTACGGCGTCGGGATCGACGGCTTGCTGCGCGAAAAAACCGCGATCGCGCATCCGCTGATGCTGCACATCCCCACCGAGGACGGGTTCGTCGACAAGGACACCCAAAAGGCGATGCACGAGGGGCTGGACGACCACCCCAAGGTGACGCTGCACGATTACGAGGGGCTCGATCACGGCTTCGCGACCGAATTCGGCAAGCGCCGTGCGGAAGAGGCTGCGCAGTTGGCGGACAAGCGCACCGCCGACTTCTTCGCGGAGCACCTGGGCTAGGGAGACCGCCGCATTGGAGCGGCTGCCAGCGCGCTATCTCATCCCCGCGCTGCTGCTGGCGCTTATCGCGCTGGCGTGGTTGCTGGCGCCGCTCAGCTGGGCGCTGTGGCTGTTCGTGCCCCTCACGGTGATCGCGCTGTGGGATGCGGTTCAGCGCAAACACACGCTGCGCCGTAACTACCCGCTGGTCGCGCGGATCCGTTGGCTGATGGAGGATCTGCGTCCCTATGCGCAGGCCTATGTGGTCGAAGGCGATCTGGAAGGCCGTCCCTTCAGCCATCAGGCGCGCGCGCTGGTCTATGCCCGCGCCAAGGGCGATCTCGATTCGCATCCCATGGGGACCGAACTCGACGTCTATTCCGACGAATATGAATGGCTGGGTCATTCGATCGTGCCGCGCGACGAAATTCCGCAGCACTGGCATGTGCCGGTGGGCGCCGGTACCTGCGCGCAGCCCTATACCTCCTCGCTGCTCAACATCTCGGCGATGAGCTTCGGCTCGCTCTCGGCGCGCGCGATCGAGGCGCTCAATCAGGGGGCCAAAATCGGCGGTTTCGCGCATAACACCGGCGAAGGCAGTATCAGCCGCTATCACCGCAAGCCCGGCGGCGACCTGATCTGGGAGCTGGGCAGCGGCTATTTCGGGTGTCGTCAGCCCGATGGATCCTTCGATCCCGAGCGGTTTCGCGACAATGCCGCGCCCGACCAGGTCAAGATGATCGAGGTCAAGCTGAGCCAGGGCGCCAAGCCGGGGCATGGCGGGGTCCTGCCGGGCGCCAAGGTCACTCGGGAGATCGCCGAAGCGCGCGGCGTGCCCGTCGGCGAAACGGTGGTCTCCCCCGCGGCGCACCCGGCCTTCGCCACCCCGATCGAACTGCTCGAATTCCTCACGAGCCTGCGCGAACTGTCGGGCGGAAAGCCCGTCGGGATCAAGCTGTGCGTCGGCCAGCCGCACGAGATCTTCGCGATCGGCAAGGCGATGCTCGAAACCGGCATGCACCCCGATTTCATCACCGTCGACGGGGCCGAGGGCGGCACCGGCGCGGCGCCGCTCGAACTGAGCAATTCGGTCGGCATGCCGCTGCGCGAAGGGCAGATCTTCGTGCGCAACATGCTGGTCGGCACCAATTTTCGCGACCGGGTCAAGATCGCCGCCGCGGGCAAGATCCATTCGGGCGCGCAGATGGCCAAGTCCTTCGCGCTGGGCGCCGACTGGTGCAACGCCGCCCGGCCCTTCATGTTCGCGCTGGGCTGCGTCCAGTCGATGAACTGCCACACCGGCCATTGCCCGACCGGGGTCGCGACGCAGGCAGAATGGCGCCAGCGCGGGCTGGTGATCGAGGAGAAAGCCCCGCGGGTGGCGCGGTTCCACAAGGCGACGCTCCACTCGCTGCGCGAAATCGTCGTTGCCATGGGTCTGGAATCGCCCTGGGACATTCGCCCGCGAGACATGCGCGAGCGGCTCAACGGCGCGCGCTCCGACGCGATCGACCGGATCTACACCTTCATCGAACCCGGCGCGCTGCTCGAGGATGCCGATGAGACGCCGCTGGCACGGCATTGGCATGCCGCACGCGCCGATAGCTTCAGGAGAGCACTATGAACGCACACAGCGGCCTTGAGCGCTGGCACAGGGTCATGGCCGATGGCCATTCGCCCGCCGGGCTTGCAGCGATCATCCACCCGGACGCCGTGTTCCATTCTCCGGTGGTCCATACCCCGCAGCGCGGGCGCGATCTGGTGGTCGCCTATCTCGCCGCCGCCGGACAGACGCTGGGCAACGACAGCTTCCGCTACGTCCGCGAACTGGTCCAAGGCGATGATGCCATGCTCGAATTCGTGACCGAGATGGAGGGGATCACCGTCAACGGCGTCGATATCATCCGCTTCGACGACGACGGGATGATCGTGGATTTCAAGGTCATGGTCCGCCCGTTGAAGGCGGTGAACAAG
>JAHJWA010000305.1 GCA_018828205.1 Alphaproteobacteria bacterium | reverse complement strand
GCCTTTGTCGAGCGCCTGCGGACGATCGAGATCGTATCGCAAAAGCGCAGGGCGCGGATCGATGCGCTCAAGCTCGCGAGGCGGCGCTTCAGGCGCCTAAGGATCGCTTCGACGCAGAAAATTCGAAAGGGACTCGCAAGGATCGCAGCCGAACTCGAGGTTGTGCTCGAGAAAGGACCGTTGAAGAAACTCGCCAACGCGCATTTCCGGTCGGTCTGCGCAGGTGCGACCCGCAGCATTGTCGCATCAAGTCACGCCTATCACGATACCTACGGCGGTCGAGAAGGAAACAGGTCGAGCGTACACGACGAACGCCGCCGGCGCGCAGAGCGTACGCGCGCTTTCGCCGAATCCGGTTATCCGTTGCACGCCAGCAAGCTTGTCACGGACTATGTTCTAGATGCGCAAAATTCCAGTCTGGACCCAAATGCGGCCGATTCGGCGCTTGAAACTCGGCGCTTGATCGCCAATGAAATCGACCACGACAAGCTCTGGTTGGCGCCATCGCGTTATCGTGCGTCCCACGAGGGGTTTCACTGGCGCTTTCTCGACGACCCCATTCTAGTCGAGACCTTCAAGAACAAACCTCACCGTCTTCTCGACCCTGCTGTCCAGCGGGATTTAACGGCGATTGAGGCGATCCAGATCGAGCGCCGGCGATGGATCGCAGCGGCAATCGTGGCTGGAGCCGCCTCGATCGAGGAGGACAACCTTACAGTTTCGGGAAACAACGCTTCGTGGGCAGCAGCCTTCTGGAAGGCTCAGCGGTCCGATCCGACATTCCAGCGCCTAATCACCGTGGCACGGGCGAGGCCGCACAGGTTTGCGTATGACGAGAACGCGCGACCTGGAGAGCTGAGTCGAAAGCTGGCACTTTGGAACAAGGAGCCACGGCTTGCCAAGGCCATTGCGCGTCAGATGCACGCCTACGAGCGGACCAATACCGCCATCGCCATAGGCAATCGATCGCCCGTGAATCCCGCGACTTTGCCAACGAAAAATGCCGTTCCCGAGTTGGCATCGGATATGTCTTCCCGCACGGCGACCTCGACCCCCCGTCCGGCTGCCGGGAAGGATCGGAGTCTCCCCGAACGGCCGCGACATCCTGGTCCTCCCAATCCCGACGGTTTCGAACGATGACCGCGATCATCCTCCTCATACTCGGGATCCGGCTTGCCGTAGATTGCGACGATCGAAATCGCGCGGTCATCGTGCGTGCCCGCTTCGCTTCCTATCGCTACCGGCTCTTGCCCGTCTCGTCGCCGCGTCATCGACGATGCTCAATTCGCTGCCTTCGCTGCAAGGAAAACTCTCGAGCGAGCGAGGAAACCGCCGATCTTTCCCGATAAGCGCCGGCCGCGATGCGCATCCGGCTGACAAACGATATCAACCAGCGAACCCAGCGACATTCGCTGCTTTCGCTCGAGCTGACAGGAAAGATACGAAATCATGCTCAAGAAGGAAGATTGGAAGACCCAGCCCGTTGTCGATGCGATCGCCAATCGGTTGTTGAGAGAGGTCGGAGGCGATCTCGACCAGGTGCATGGGAACGCCGTTGCCACCGCGCTCGGTATGCCAAAAGGCAATCAGTCGATCTACGCCAAGGTAAACGATTGGAAGAAGCGCATGGAGGCGCAGGGCATTCAGCACGTTCGGCAAGCGCCCGCTGGTCTGCGAGAAGAACTCGAAGAGCGGTTGCGCGCCGGTGTCGAGGACATTGTCCATATCGCGCTGGGGCTCACCGGGAAGACTATCGACGGGGAGCGTCAGCGCAGCGATCAGACGGAGACCGCACTGTGCGAGAAAATCGCGCTCCTTGAAGGCGAGCTCGGCCGCGAACGCGAGGCCCGTGTACAGGCGGACGGTAAGGCTGAGACGATGGCGCAGGACCTTGTAGAACTCGCCCGGAAGGCGGCGGCCGAAAAGGCGCGCGCGGATCTCGCCGAAGCACGGCTCGACGAAGTCCGCATCCAGCACGATGCCCTGCTCGGCAGGTTGGGCGTGGCGTCCGTTCGAAGCGAGCGCGTGCAGGGGACGCACGCATGCAAGGAGGATGAAGAGTGCTCCATCGACATGTCGTGATACGACTACGAAGAGTAGCACGTCCTCGTAAACGGTATTCAGCG
>JAHJWA010000304.1 GCA_018828205.1 Alphaproteobacteria bacterium | reverse complement strand
TCCTGGCCTGGGCGGCGCGTTACGACCGCAATGTCGGGATCGGGACGATGATCGCGATGATGCTGCCCTATTCGATCTTCTTCACGCTCGCCTGGATGCTGCTGTTCTTCCTCTGGGTGTTCGGGCTGGGGCTGCCGGTGGGGCCGGGTTCGCCGACCTATTACGCCGCGGGCTGAGCGCCCGAACCCGCGGGCCTAGGAGCCCCGCTGTTACCCGGGGCGTCGCCATCCTCGCGCAGCGTCAGCGGGTTGTCGCGCGCCGCCTTCACCGCCGCCTCGAGCTCGGGCAGCGTCATCGGCTTGGAGACCACCACGGCGTCGGGCAGGTGCTCACGGACCTCGGGTTCGCTGCCGGTCACGAACACCACCGGGATGACCTGCTCGGAACAGATCGTCATCACCGCATCGGTGCCGGTGCCGTCGAGGATGCGATGATCGGCGACGATCAGGTCGGGGCATCGCTTGCGGGCGGCGGCGACCGCCTCGGTCATGGTGGTCGCGATCTCGAAGGAGGAATAGCCGAGTTGTCGCAGCGCTTCCTCCACGGTGAACGCGAGCAGGAATTCGTCTTCGATGATGAGTGCGTGGGACAAGGCAGTCCTCCACCTGGGCGGGAGCACTGCGCGTCTCTCAGCCGCCGGCAGCCGAAACATGGGCCAGCGATGCGGAAGCCCTAGCACGGGCGATCGCGCCTGTCTGCCTTTGCGGAGAATGCCTGTTCAGCGGCGGATGACCTCGACCCGGCAGCCGGGATCGGCATCGCTGACCTCGACCACCGCCTTGAGCTGGCCGGCGAGCGCGTTCACGATCCCCGTCCCCAGTCCAGACTTGCCGTGGGCATGCTCGTCCTGGATTCCGATCCCGTCGTCGGCGACGCTGAGCAGCCAGCCCTCGCCCACGGTTTTGTGGAAGCCCACCGTGATCGTGCCCTTCGCGCTTTCTTCCGGGAAGGCGTGTTTGAGCGAATTGATCACCAGCTCGGTGACGATCAGCCCGATGCTGACCGACTGGTCGGCGCCGATCGCGCTGTCGTCGGCCTCGACCGTGAGCGACACCAGCGCGGGGTCGGCGATCATCGAAGCACCGATGCTGGCGCATAATTCGGTGAGATAGGGGCGCAGCGCGACTTCGCCGGTGGCGGTGTTGGCGAGCTGGCGCTGGAGCGTGGCGATCGACATCACCCGGTGGTGCGCGTCGCGCAGATGGGTGCGGGTCTCCTCGGACTGGACGCTGCGCACGCGCTGCATCAGCACGCTGGCGATGATCTGCAGGCTGTTGGCGACGCGGTGGTTCAGCTCCTGCACCAGCACGTTCTTCTGCTGGACGAGCGTCTCGTTGTCGCGCAGCGACTGGCGCGCCTGGGTGACATCGGTCACCGCCACCACCAGCCGCAGCGCCTGGTCGTCGGCATGCTCGAGGACATGCGCGTTGATCACCACCCGGCGAAGCGGATCCCCGGCGCGCGTCAGATCCATTTCATAGGCGTCGATCGCGGCGCTGCCGCCCGCGGTGGCGGCGAGCAGCGCGCGCAATTGCGGCCGGTTCCATTCACCATCGCCGAGCGCGAACAGCTGCTGGCCGACCACGCTGCCGCAGTCGATCGAGAAGGCGCTGCAGAACGAGCCGCTGGCAGCCTGGATCACGAGGTCTTCGTCGAGCAGGATCAGCGGGGTACTGGAGGAGACGACCAGCGCCAGCCCCAGGCTGGAGGAGGATTCGGGTCTCAGGGGCGTAAAGAATTCCATGGCCAAGGCCTTCGGAAGCCGGAGACTCGCGGTGCGAAAGCCATACCCGGCGTTCGCTGTGCTAATGCCGGCGAACACGGACGCTGGGGTATCCTACCACGGATGAGCAAGGCGAGTCCGGTTTTATCTCAGGCTGGCGACCGGGTGACTGCGTCGCGCCGGCCAATGTGGTTGCGGGCAGGGAACCGGCGCAAATCCGCCATTCACGCGGAATCCGCCGCCCATGGCAGCAGGGCCACGGCCCGTCGCGGATCGGGTTGGCTGGGTCGGAACCGTTGCTAGTTGGGGGCTGTTCTATCCGTATCCGACCGCAACAGAGAGAAAAATCATGAAGTATCAGATTGCTACCGCCGCCGCCCTGGCCTTTGGCGTGGCCGCCCCTGCTGTCGCGCAGGACGCCGCCGCTCCCGCCGCCACTGCACCCGCACCTGCCGCCAGCGCCGAAGTCGCGGCCGGCAGCCAGATCTACGGTTCCGACGGCACCGTGATCGGCACCGTGGCGCAGGTCGAGGGCGATGTCGCGCTCGTGACCGTGGGCGAGCGGACGATTCCGATCCCCGCGACCGCGATCGCCGCCGGCGAGGCCGGCCCGACCGTGAACATCACCCGCACCGCGCTGGTCACCCAGTTCGACCAGCAGATGGCGCAGATGGACGCGCAGCTCGAAGCCGCGCTGGTCGAAGGCGCCGCGGTCCAGACCGCGGACGGTCAGCTGCTGGGCACGATCCAGTCGCGCGAGGCCGATGCGATCATCGTCGCCGGCACCGAAGGCGAGATGACGCTGTCCAAGCCGATGCTGGCGCTGGGTCCGCAGGGCACGCTGGTCGTCCGCGCGACGATGGAGCAGATCCAGCAGGCGATGGCGCAGGCGCCCGCCGAGGGCTGATCGCGCATCCCAGACGAAGAAAAGGGCCATCGGTGCGAACCGGTGGCCCTTTTTTATGCTGAAGGTCTTTCGCGCCGAGTGTGGAGGACGCGTTCGATATTGTGCCGCAGCCGCACGTCTGCGTGAACGGCTATTCGGTCGCTGCGCCGGCGGCTGGCGGGGCGGCGATGCAATCGGCCTGATCGGCGACTTCCCAGACGCGGTCCGAGCGTCCGTCGCGCGCGCGCACTTCGCGTACCAGCGGCACCAGTTCCTCGGGCGTCGAGCGGCTGTCGGGATCGCAGACGACTTCGAGCACGCGGGTTTTCACCCGCGGTTCCTGCCCGGCGCGCTGGCCGGTGCTCTGCTCCGCCTGTTCGCCGCTCGCCTGGTCCTCGATCGAACAGGCGGAGCAGAGCCAGAGGGCCATGACGCCGGGGAGGATTGCGCGAGCGTTCATAGGCTTACTGTGAACCGCCTGACTGCCGATGCAACCGCGCCGGACGTCGCCTGCCTTGTGGCTGGCTCCGCCCGGCGCAACGGCATCCGGCGGGCCCGGGATCCGGCGAAGCGCCGTCCGAGCCGATCCTGCTGTGCTATTTGAGGACCTTCTTGGCGCCCTTCCAGCCGAGCACCAGGAAGATCAGGCTGAGCACCAGCGCGATCACGAAGATGATGATGGCGATGTCGACCAGCGCGCCGGCGATGCCGCCGAAGCCGAGAATGGCCGCGATCAGCGCGATGATACCCAGGGTGATTGCCCATCCGAACATGATTTGATCTCCAACGAGCCGCGGTCCGCCGCGCCCCTTCACCTGGAGTAACCGGGGGTTCATGCGATCGTTCCGGCGGGGCGACCGCCGACGGCGAGCGCTCCGGCCGACCAATCAGATCGGTCAATCAGATCGGTCAATCAGATCGGCCAATCGGATCGGCCAATCAGATGGGATTGCCGTCGCGGTCGCGGAAGATCTCGCGGCGGCCGACGTGGTTGGAGGGGCCGACGAAGCCGTCCTCCTCCATCCGCTCGATCCATTTGGCCGCGGTGTTGTAGCCGACCCCCATCTGGCGCTGGAGCCAGGAGCCGCTGGCCTTCTGGTTCTCGAACACGATCTGGCAGGCCTGGCGGTATTTGCGTTCCTCGGGGTTGTCGCTGGCGGTGAGCTCGTCCTCGAAGGAGAAGCCGCCGTCCTCGCTTTCCTCGGTGACCGCGTCGACATATTCGGGCTTGCCCTGGCCGCGCCAGTGATCGGCGACCCGCTCGACCTCCTCGTCGGAAACGAAGGGCCCGTGGACGCGGACCATCGCCCCGGTGTTGGGCTTGTAGAGCATGTCGCCCTTGCCCAGCAGCTGTTCCGAACCCTGCTCGCCCAGGATGGTGCGGCTGTCGATCCGGCTGGTGACCTTGAAGCTGATCCGCGTGGGCAGATTGGCCTTGATCACGCCGGTGATGACATCGACCGAGGGGCGCTGCGTCGCCATGATGAGGTGGATACCGGCGGCGCGGCTCTTCTGCGAGAGCCGCTGGATCAGCACCTCGATCTCCTTGCCGACGGTGACCATGAGATCGGCGAGCTCGTCGACGATCAGCACGATCTGCGGCAGCACCTGATAGTCGAGCTGCTCTTCCTCGTAGAGCTCCTCGCCGGTCTCGGCATCGAAGCCGGTCTGGACCCGGCGGCCCAGCGGCGTACCCTTGGCGGCGGCGCTGCGGACCTTCTCGTTGAAGGCGTTGATGCTGCGCGAATTGACGCTCGACATCATCCGGTAGCGGTTCTCCATCTCGCCCACCGCCCATTTGAGCGCGCGCACCGATTTGTGCGGCTCGGTCACCACCGGGCTGAGCAGATGCGGGATGTCGTCGTAGCTCTTGAGCTCGAGCACCTTGGGATCGATCAGGATCAGCCGGCACTCGCTCGGGGTGAAGCGGTAGAGCAGGCTCAGCAGGATGCAGTTGAGCCCGACCGACTTGCCCGAACCGGTGGTGCCCGCGACCAGCAGATGCGGCATCGCCGCGAGATCGGCGACGATCGGCTCGCCGGCGATGTTCTTGCCCAGGATCATCGGCAGATTGCCCGGCGCATCGGCGAAATCGGCGGAGGAGGCGAGCTCCTTGAAGGAGATCGTCTGGCGCTCGGCATTGGGGAGCTCGATGCCGATCACGGTCTTGCCCGGGATCGGCGAGACGCGCGCCGAGATCGCGCTCATGTTGCGCGCGATATCCTCGGCCAGCCCGACCACGCGGCTCGCCTTGATGCCGGGCGCGGGCTCGAGCTCGTACATCGTTACCACCGGTCCGGCGCGCACCGCGGTGATCTCGCCCTTGACGTTGAAATCGTCGAGCACGTTCTCGAGCAGCCGGGCGTTGCGCTCCAAAGCCATCTTGTCGAGCTTGACCACGCTCTGCTCGGGGATGTCCTCGAGCAGCTCGAGCCCGGGGAGGTCGTATTGCGCGAACATGTCGCGCTGGACCGGCTTGGCGGGCGAGGCGGCGGGGCGCGGCGAATCGGCGGGGTCGGGGATCTCGGGCGCGCGGCGCGGCGCCGCGGGTTCGGGAAGGCTCTCGCCGATAGCCTCCGCGGCGTCCTCGGCGCGCTCGCGGCGCTGCTTGCGCTTGGGCAGAGGGAAGCTGTCGCTGTCGACGAGGCGCGGCGCGCGGCGGACGAAATCGGGCAGGGTGAGGAATTGCGCCCAGTCGATCGCGAAGACGCGGGTGACCAGCGCGATCCCGCCGCCCAGGCTGAGCAGCGCCAGCGCCGCGGTGACCCAGCCATGGGTTCCGGCGGGGAAACGGCCCGCGACCGCCTCGATCCCGCCCGCGCCGAGCAGGCCGAGCAGCCCGCCATAGCCCGCGGGCAGCGCCCCGCCGCTCTCGTCGAAGCTCAGCGCCAGCACGCTCGCCAGCAGCACCATCGCCAGCAGCAGCAGCGCGAAGGGGGTCCACCAGCCGGTCTCGCCGCCCTGGCTGTCGGTCTCGACATCGCGCCACAGCCGCCGCGCGGAGATATAGAGCAGCGGCAGCAGCAGCACGGTGGGCAGACCGAAGAAATAGAGCGCGCGCTCGGCCGCCCAGGCGCCGCTCGCGCCCATCCAATTGGCGATATCGGTGCCCGCCGCGGCGGTGGAGGGGCTGGGGTCGGTCTGCGCATAGCTGGCCAGCGCGAGCGCGAGGAACAGCGTCGTCAGCGCGAGCAACGCGGCGCCCGAGATCTGCACGGCGCGGCGCAGCGAGCGGCGAAACACCGCGCGCCAGTCCGATTTCGCGAGCGCTCGCGTAGCCATGCCATGCCCTTTTCGCTGTGTGCTTGGGCCGCATTATGTCTCGCGGGCGAGTCCCCCGTCAAGCGTTCCGGGTCGGCGGGGGAGATGCGGCCAGTCGCCGGTCAGCCCGTCGTCAGCCCGTCGTCAGCCCGTCGATGGCGGCCCAGCGCGGCCAGCCGAGTTCGCGGGCGCGGGCCGCGTCCATCCCGCCCAGCGCGATCACGGGGAGCGGCGCAAGGCCGGCGAGCGCGCGGAAGCGGGCTGCCCCCAGCGCCTCGCCGCCGGGATGCGAGCGTGTGGCGAAGACCGGAGAGAGCATGATCGCCGAGGCACCGGCGCTGGCGGCGGCGGCGATCTCGGCCTCGTCATGCGCGGTGGCGATGGCGAGGATCCCGGCGCCGGCGATCCGCGCGGGCGGGCCATAGGCCCCGTCGGCGCCCCATTGCTTGGCGAGCGCCGGATCGCCGGACAGCACGACACGGTGACTGCGCGCGCGGGCGAGCGCCGCCAGCGCGGCGAAGCGGGTGCGGCGTTCGGCCGCGGCGAGGTGGTAATGGCGGAACACGAAGCCCGAGCCAAACGGCAGCGCGGCGAGGCTGCGCTCGAGCGCGGCATCGTTGCGCGCGTCGGAGAGCAGCCACAGCCGCGGCAGCTCGGACGGGGTCGGGGTCTGGTCAGGGGTCTGGTCAGGGGCCACCGCCACGCTATAGCGCGCCGCCATGGATACGCCACGCACCCCGCTCGCCGAAATTCATGACCGCATCGCCACGGCCTGCGCCATCGCGCGGCGCAAGCCCGAGGACGTCACCCTGGTCGCGGTCAGCAAGACGCATCCCGCCGAACGGATCGAGCCATTGCTCGAACAGGGCCAGCGCGTCTTCGGCGAGAACCGGGTGCAGGAGGCGCAG